>NZ_NHML01000021.1:0-173747 GCF_002165735.1 Rhodococcus sp. NCIMB 12038 | reverse complement strand
GACCAAGACCTGGCAGATGTCCGACATCGACACCGGGCTGGCGATCGGCGGCGCGAAGCTGCCGTGGGAGACGTACTTCACCTACGGCACCCCGAGCCCGCTCTCGCTCGACCAACACATCGAGAAGTACGCGCACTTCGGCCCCGGCGGCCCCGGCCCCGACGCCGCGGCAGCCGAGCAGGCGATCAGCGGCGAGATCGACCAGTCCCGCGCCGTCGCCGGCGCACCGACCGCCTGAGTTACGCGTGGGTGCGGTCCGAGCCGAACCGCACCCACGCGATCCCGCCTGACGTGCTGCTGATCAGCGCGAACCCGGCACGCTACGGCACCTGACACACCCCACTCTCGCTCGGCCGGCGGTTCATCGACTGCGGCACCGCCAGAGCCTGACGCAGAAGGAGCACCATGACTTCCACCCAGAGTTTCATCGACGAAATCACGATCGAAGAACTCGAAGCCGACCCCTATCCCTTCTACGAGCGCCTGCGGAAGGAGGCGCCGGTCGCCTTCGTCCCCGCGCTCGGCATGCACATCGTCTCGACGAAGGAACTGTGCGAACAGATCGCCAAGGACGCCGACAACTGGCCGGCCGTCATCTCGGCTGCGGGTGGGCGCACCTTCGGTCCCGGCGCCCTGCTCAACACCAACGGCGACGACCACCGTGACCTGCGGGACATGGTCGAACCGCACCTGCAGCCCTCGGCGGTGGACAAGTACATCGACGACCTGGTGCGCCCGTTCGCGCGGCAGCGGCTCGCCGAAATCGAGAACGACGGCCAGGCCGACATCGTGGCCGCCTACTGCGAACCCGTCAGCGTGCGCGCCCTCGGTGATCTCCTCGGACTCAACGATGTCAGCCACGACAAGCTGCGCGAGTGGTTCCACAAGCTGAGCGTGTCGTTCACCAACGCCGCGGTCGACGAGAACGGTGAGTTCGCCAACCCGGACGGATTCATCCCCGGCGACGAGGCCAAGGCGGAGATCATCGCCCACGTCGACCCGAAGATCGACAAGTGGATCAAGGAGCCCGACCACACCGCGATCTCCCACTGGCTGCACGACGGCATGCCCGAGGGGCAGACCCGAAGCCGCGACGTCATCTACCCCAACCTGTATGTCTTCCTGCTCGGAGCGATGCAGGAACCCGGTCATGCGATGGCGACCACGTTGGCGGGACTGTTCACCAAGCCTGACCAGCTCGAACGCGTCGTCGACGACCCTGCCTTGATCCCGCGAGCGGTCTCGGAGGGTATGCGCTGGGTCGCACCGATCTGGTCTGCGGTGGTCAAACGCGCCGCTCACGAGGTCACCGTCGGTGGGGTCACCCTGCCGGAGGGTTCGATCGTCATGCTGTCCTACGGCTCGGCCAACCAGGACGAGAACGCCTACAACGCGCCGACCGAATTCGACCTCGATAGGGCACTGCTCCCGAACATGACGTTCGGCGGCGGAAAGCACGCCTGCGCGGGAACCTATTTCGCCAACGCGGTTACCCGGATCGGGCTGGAGGAATTGCTCGAAGCGATTCCGAACCTCGAACGCGACGACGCACACGAGGTTGATTTCTGGGGATGGGGTTTCCGCGGCCCCAAGCAATTGTTCACCAAATGGGAAGTGTAACGGAATCACATTTCCGGAGACCCGAAGTGCCCGGTCCGGAGATTGAAATACCGGGCACTTCGGGAGCATTTTCATCGGATTGGAGCACTGTCGGAAATGGCTAATAATTACACGGTCCGCATCCAGGGTAAGAATTCGGACGTCACCGTTGCCGAAGACCAATCCATCCTCGATGCGGCGCTTCGGGCGAACGAATGGCTTCCCCACTCGTGCACCCAGGGCACCTGCGGCACCTGCAAGCTCAAGGTGCTGTGCGGGGAGGTCAACCACAACGAGTCACCGGAGTACACCCTCACCGCCGAGGAACGCGCGGACGGGCTGGTCCTGGGCTGTATGGCCACCCCGCGTTCGGATCTGACCGTCGAACCGCTCGGTGGCACCGGGGATGACGGCGTTCCGCACTTCCCGCTGCGGGACTACGACGCCACGGTGGTGGTGCTCGAAGACATCGCCGCGAACACCCGCCGACTCGTCGTCGAACTGGACACCCCGATGCTGTTCAACGCCGGCCAGTACGCGGAACTGATCGTTCCCGAGCACAACGTCGGCAGGCAGTACTCGATGGCCAACCCCCCGACGGAGACCCGGCGCCTCGAATTCCACGTCAAGCTGACCCCCGAGGGGCTGGCCACCGAGCGATGGATCTTCGGGCCGATGCAGGTCGGTGACCGGCTCTCGCTGCGCGGACCGTTGGGTCAGTTCAACCTGGTCAAGGAACAGGACGAGCCGGCGATCCTGATCGGCGGCGGTACCGGCTTGGCCCCGTTGAAGTCGATCGTCCAGCACGCTCTGGCCGAGCGGCTGGTGCCGGAGTTGTACCTGTACCACGGCGGTCGCCGTCAGGACGACCTGTACGACGTCGAGTTCTTCCGCGGCCTCGCGCAAGAGCACGAGCACTTCCACTACCGACCCGCCCTGAGCGAGGAGCAGTGGGACGGGGCGATGGGCATGGTCACCGACGTCGTGCTCGACGACTTCTCGTCCTGCAAGGGCATGAGCGCGTACCTGTGCGGGCCGCCGCCGATGGTCGAGGCGGCCGTGAAGGCGCTCAAGCGGCGGCGGATGGCGCCCCGGTTGATCTTCCGTGAGGAGTTCACCGTCGGAGCCCCGAACCTGGCGGCCGTGGTGCAGTAACCACCGCTCGCCCTTACCATCCGGGTCAAGACGTTGGCGCTGACGGATCCGGGTGCACCGATCCCGCGGAAGTGATGGACACGACTTCCGCGGGATCGGCATATCCGCTGCTAGTGGAACGGGATCGTGCGCAAATCCTCCGACGGACTGACGCCGAACGCCGCCCGGTAGTCGCCGGCGAAGCGCCCCACGTGCAGAAATCCCCACCGTTGAGCGATCTCGGTGACGCCCACCTCCGCGGGATCGGCGGCGAGCAGATCCTTCCGGGCTTTCTGCAGGCGGATGATCTTCAGCTGGCGCATCGGTGTGGTCCCCAGCGAGTTCTGGAATCCGACCTGCAGGGAGCGCACGCTGACACCGATGTTCTTCGCGACCTGTGCCACGGTCAGTGGCTGCTGGGCGTGGGCATCGAGGTAGTCGAGGGCGAGCCGGACCGTTCCCGGCAGCGCGGGCTTGGGTTCGTAGAGGCGGGCCCGGTAGTCGTGCTCGGCCGCCACGAGTAGACCGCTCATCAAACATTCGGCCATCGGCGCTGCCACGATGGGATGCAGGGCCAGGGCTTCGGGACTGTCGAGTTGGTGCGACAGCCCCTCGACCAGGGACAACCACTGACGCCCGACCACCGAGTCGAGATCGAGGTCCACGTCGAAGACGATCGGGTTCGCGACCTCGATGCCCAATCGCGCGGCGAGCTGGTCTTCGAGTGCGCGGCGATCGATCTTCAGGGCGAGTACCGGGGTCGGATAGGGCGAAGCCCACCCGCGCAGCAGCGACCGTTGATCGCACCGGTAGACCGCGGCACGGTGCGGGTTCGCCACCGTTCGGGAACGGCCCGACCCAGTGATCAGCTCTCCCCGCATCGGGATGTTCACCTGATACGAATCGAGCAGCTCATTGGTGAAGATCTCCACCTCGGTCGAATAGTCGAGGCGCCCGAGCGTGACCGGACCGAACGATGCGGCCGTCATTCGCATTTGAAACTTGTCCTCGTCACCGAGAACGCGAACCTCGTGGGGGTAGTAGAGATCGCTCCCGATATCGCGCGCCTCGTCGATGTCGTCCGAGAGAAACGTTCTGGTGCCGTTTCCCTGCTGTGGAAGTTCGGTCATTAATTTCGTCAGTCTCTCTGGTCGACTCGAAATGGAGAACTGTTCGGTTGTTTGCGCCAATTGGATATATTGCTGCGCTCACAGGATGGCGGCTCTTGTGACCTGAATCATACGCTAATGGGGAATCGCTCGACAGCGGCTATTCCCCAATCTGGAGGAGACGAATGACCGTCGATCACGCGCCGGAAGGCGTGAAAAGCCCGACCGGATGCCCCGTTTCAGGTATGGCGGCAGGATTCGATCCGTTTCGTGGTGCATACCAGGTCGATCCACCCACATCGTTGAAGGAAGCCCGCAAAGAGGAGCCGGTGTTCTACAGCCCACTCCTCGACTACTGGGTCGTCACCCGCTACGAGGACATCAAGCAGATCTTCAAGACACCGTCTGTGTTCTCACCGTCGATCACCCTCGATCAGATCACCCCCATCAGCGACGAAGCCCTGCAGATTCTGGGCAGCTACCAGTTCGCGCCCGGCCCGACCATCGTGAACGAGGACGAGCCGATCCACACCGAACGCCGTCGCCTGCTGATGCAGCCGTTCGAGGCGGACAATGTCGCGGTACTCGAACCGAAGATCCGTGAGGTCGTCAACACCTACCTCGACAAGGTCATCAAGGACGGGCGCGCCGACCTCATCGGTGACCTGCTCTACGAAGTGCCGTGCATCGTCGCGCTCATTTTCCTCGGGGTCCCCGACGAGGACATCGAGACCTGCCGGCATTTCGGAATGCAGCAGACCCTGTTCACCTGGGGTCACCCCACCGGTGACGAGCAGACCCGGGTCGCCACCGGTATGGGCAAGTTCTGGGAATTCGCCGGCGGCCTGGTCCAGAAGCTCAAGGCCGACCCGAACGCGAAGGGCTGGATCCCACACGCGATCGAGATGCAACGCCAGCACCCCGATCTGTTCGACGACAACTACCTGCAGAACATCATGATGAGCGGTGTCGTTGCGGCCCACGAGACCACCACCAACGCCACCGGCAACGCCTTCCGCACGCTCCTCGAGAACCGCGCGGCCTGGGAAGAGATCTGCATCGATCCCACACTGATCCCCAAGGCCATCGAGGAATGCCTGCGCTACAGCGGTTCCGTCGTCGCATGGCGGCGCAAGGCCGTCACCGACACCACCGTCGGCGGCGTCGACATCCCCGCGGGCGGTCGACTGCTCATCGTCATGGCCTCGGCAAACCGAGACGACTCGGTCTTCCCCGAACCCGACGACTTCGACATCCATCGCGGCAACGCCCGCCGTCACCTCACCTTCGGCATCGGAAGCCACACCTGCCTCGGTGCCACGCTCGCCCGGCTGGAGATGAAGGTGTTCCTCGAAGAGGTGTCCCGTCGCCTTCCGCACATGTCGCTCGTTGCCGGACAGGACTTCTCGTACCTGCCCAACACCTCCTTCCGGGGCCCCGAGCACGTGCTCGTCGAGTGGGACCCCCAGCGCAATCCCGTGCCCGCCGACCGCCCCTGACCGACCCGAAGGAACGAGACCACACATGTACCGCGTCACCATCACCTACAACCAGCCCACCGACCCGGCCGCGTTCGACGAGCACTACACCACCAAGCATCTGCCGCTGGTGCGCCAGATCCCGAGCGTCAAGAAGTTCGCCTACGGCAAATGTGAATCCCTCGACGGCAACCCGCCTGCCGCCTACGGACACGCACAGCTGTACTTCGAGACGAAAAAAGAAGCCGGACAGGCTTTTGCGTCCCCCGAAGGCCAGAACGCCGCCGCTGACGTCGCCAACTTCGCCACCGGCGGAGTGACGATGCTCTTCAGCGACGAAGAGACCGTTCTGCCGTGAGCCCGGGGTGGGGCGCCGGCGCCACCGCCGGTGCCCCACCCCGGAGTTCGTCCCCATTGCACATTTTTCGTGAAAGAGAGATAGACGTGCCCACCGTCACCTACGTTCACCCTGATGGAACCAAGCATGAGGTCGAGGTTCCCGCCGGCAAGAGGGTCATGCAGGCCGCCATCGGCGCCGGAATCGACGGCATCGTCGCCGAATGCGGAGGTCAGGCCATGTGCGCGACGTGCCACGTCTACGTCGAAAGCCCCTGGTCGGACAAGTTTCCGGCGATCTCCGAAGAGGAAGACGAAATGCTCGAGGACACCGTCAGCCCCCGCACGGAATCCAGCCGACTGTCCTGTCAGCTCGTCGTCACCGACGAGGTCGAGGGCCTGATCGTGCAGTTGCCGCAGGAGCAGGTATGAGCACCGAACGGATTGTCATCGTCGGATCCGGCCAGGCAGGTTTCGAAGCAGCCGTCAGCCTCCGCACCCACGGCTTCGCCGGGTCGATCACCCTGATCGGCGACGAATCGGGTGTGCCCTACCAGCGGCCGCCGCTGTCGAAGGCATACCTGCACAGCGAACCCGACCGAGACTCTCTCGCCTTGCGGCCCAGCCAGTACTTCGACGAACACCGGATCACCCTCGCCTACGGAAAACCCGTGGTCCACATCGACCGAGACAATCAGCGCGTCGAGCTGATCGACGCTACGACGTTCGAGTACGACCACCTGATCCTGGCAACGGGCGCCCGGAACCGGACGCTGCCCGTCCCCGGTGCCGAGCTGCCCGGCGTGCACTACCTCCGGACCGCGGCCGAAGCCGAATCCCTCACCGCGAGCATGGCCGCGTGTACCTCGTTGGTCGTCATCGGCGCCGGATTCATCGGCCTCGAAGTGGCCGCCGCGGCCCGCAAGAAGGGCATCGAGGTCACCGTCGTCGAGGCCATGCCCCGGCCCATGGCCCGGGCACTGTCCGAGGTGATGTCGGAGTACTTCTCCACCACCCATACCGACCACGGCGTGGATATGCGCCTGTCTACCGGTGTGGAAAAGATCATCGCCGCCGACGGGCGAGCCGCTGGAGTCGCCACATCAACCGGTGACATCATCCGCGCCGACGCGGTGGTCGTAGGGATCGGGGTCCTTCCTAACATCGAGCAGGCAGCACTCACCGGCCTACAGGTCGACAACGGCATCGTCGTCGACGAGTACCTCCGCACAGGCGATCCCCACATCTCGGCGATCGGTGACTGCGCCGCCTACCCCATCGCCGGCTCCGCCGGACTGGTGCGGCTCGAATCCGTGCAGAACGCCGTCGACCAGGCACGCTGCATCGCTGGTCAAATCACCGGCAGCGCCACCAAGTACCACAGTGTGCCGTGGTTCTGGTCCGAACAATACGAGTCGAAATTGCAGATGACGGGGTTGACCGCCGGGGCCGACACCCACGTGGTCCGCGGTTCGGTCGACAGCGGAGCGTTCTCCATCTTCTGCTTCGCCGGCGAGCGACTCCTCGGCGTCGAGTCCGTGAACAAGCCACGCGATCACATGGCCGCCCGCAAGATACTCGCCAGCGGCATGCCCCTCACACCCGCACAGGCCGCCGACACCACCTTCGACCTCAAACAGGCCATTGCCGAACACAAGGACCGCCAAGCCGCAGAAACCGAGCACGGCGGCGTCGAACACCAGGCAGTGGCCTCATGAGCGGCACCTTCCGGATCGAGCGGGTCGTCACCGAGGGCACCTTCGCCCTCGACGGCGATGAATGGAACGTCGACAACAACATCTGGCTGGTCGGGGACGACACCGACGTGGTGATCGTCGACGCCGCCCACAGTGCGCAGCCGATCATCGACGCGGTCGGCGGCCGGCACGTGAACGCGGTGATCTGCACGCACGGTCACAACGACCACGTCACCGTGGCCCCGGAACTCGCCGAGCGGTTGCACGCGCCGGTGCTGCTGCACCCGGGGGACGACGTGCTGTGGAAGATGAGCCACCCCGGCGACAAGTACTGGAACCTTGAGGACGGGCAGCGGATCGCGATCGCCGGCACCGAAATCCAGGTGATCCACGCACCCGGACATTCGCCGGGGTCGGTGTGCCTGTACCTGCCCGAGGCGGGGACGTTGTTCTCCGGGGACACCCTGTTCTCCGGCGGCCCGGGTGCCACGGGTCGATCGTTCTCGGATTTCCCGACGATCATCGGATCGATCCGGGACCGGTTGTTCGCGCTGCCCGAGACCACCGTGGTCCACACCGGGCACGGGGACGGCACCGCGATCGGTACCGAGGCCCCGTATCTCGCCGAGTGGATCGCGAAAGGGAGTTGACCTCCCGGCATGGGGTTCCGTTCCTTGAACGGGACCCTATGCCTGACAACACAAATAGACCCCCGAAAGATATCCCCACCGCCCGCCCCACAACAGGAGACACCATGACTTCGGAAGAACAAGCCATGCTCGAGCTCGCCCGAATCTGGGCTCCCTACGGTGGCGCGCGGCCGGGTGACATCCTCGTCGAGTTCGGTATGAGCCCAGCCAGCTACTACCAGAACGTCACCAGAATCCTCCGCACCGTCGCGATCTGGAACCTGCCAATCGCCGAGCGCCACCTCATCGAAGAATGTGCAGCACGCTACTCGGCACAACCTATTTCTTTGTAGCGAAGACGAATTCGGCAAACGTGGGAATGCTTCCGTTGGCGCAAAAGGTGAGTTCAGTAGGTTAGCGCAGGTTCTCAACAATCATTCGACGTCGATGTTGTTGAGCACTACCAGCAAATCGGCAAGGAGCTTGTCTGCCTCGTTCCTGGCGGGGTCTTCGCCCCTCCGGGTCACCTTGTCCGCTATCGGAACTTGACGAACCAGGACATATTGGGCGGAACAATCGCAAGTAGGGAACTGACTACCCCGGAATACCTCATCTAGCCCGGAACCCACAGCAGCTGCATTTTCGGGGCTAGCCATCACGTCCGCAATTGATTGTCGGGTGCACGTCTCCTTGCTCCCGCAGCGTCGGTGGCCATCTTCCGAGTATCGTCCTGGGTAGGAACTTCCTGCCGAGGAGATAGGCGATGTGCGCCGTGGTTGCAACGCCGGAGTCCGACTCGCAGAGAAGGCTGACCGAGTTGCGGAGGCTTGTGGGTACGACGATCGTGGCGTACCGGGCAGGCGTCGCCGACACCCGAACCGTTCAGCGCTGGGTCGAGGGCAGCAGCCTGCTCCCCGAGCAAGTAATTTTGGATCGCATGTCGGTAGCGCTCGATTCGGCGCAGATGCTGAGTGCTCGTGAGTGTCCTGCCGTTGTTCAGTCGTGGTTCGTCGGGCGCAACCCGGCGCTGGGTGACCACGCGCCTGCGCAAGTGCTGCGTGAGGATGATTCAGTCCGCGCACGCGGCGAAGTCGAGCACGCCGCACGCGAGTTCGCGGCGCACGGGTTCAACAGCTGACCAAGTCTACATCGCTGAGTCATTTACCCCCGCGATTGCGTCAGGTGGATTCCGCCGACTTCGCAGCACGAAACTGTCGCAGTAGTTGTTCACCGCCGACAGTTGAGGTCTTCTCCCGTCGGTCCCACAGTTGCATTCCTGCTTCATATTCGAGTCTGGAAAGTTGAGTGCACAGTACAGACGCGTATAGGTTCAGGTCGTCTGCCGCAGCTTGGAGCGACCCACACCGGACTATGGCGTCGAAGCGTTCGAGTCGAGACCACGCTCCCCGGCCGGTGAGCACACTGCGAAGTGGCGGATCGTAGTGTGCCGCTTCTTCCCTGACTAGGATGGTGGCGATGTCACTATCTCTACCTCGACTTCTGTTGGGTATTCCGTAAGCGGCGGTGAGCCTTTCGATCGTGGACTGGCTAACTCAGGCTTCGGCGGCGATCTGGCCGTGGGTGCGCTTGTCAACGATGTAACGTTGATACAGCCAGTCACGATCGAGGTCATATTTGGCATGGCCTCCGGACTCGAGCATGGGCACGTCGAGCTCGTGGAGGCGGCGGGCGATCATCTTGCGCTCAATTCCCTTCTCGGCAGCCAGTTGCCGTGTCGACCGGATGCCCTGCTGCGCCCAGGCATCGATCGCCTTCCGGCTGAGCGAGAGGCGGATCTCGCGGTACCGCCGCGACGAGTGCGGCACCGTGCGCGGCTTGAGTTCCTGATAGGGCCGGGGATGATCGGACAGCAGGCACCGTCTGTGCTCGCGTGAAGTTCCGAACAGCTCGCCGATGGCACCGCAGGACAGATCGGTTTCCATGACCACGGCATGGATGGCAGCAACGTCGAGGGAATCGGGGTGACGTCCGGGCAGTTCGAGTCCATCGAGAATCGAGATCGGCGGCTGTCAGCTGACGTGTTCGTCGGAGATGCCGAGATCGGTGAGATAGCCGTGGGCGTAGTCCGCGAGTGCGCCGGCGAGGCGGTCGTTCATGTGGAAGACGAAACTCTCGTAGTGCATCCGGAGTGCGTTCGACGGCAGGGAGAGGGGTATCGGCGCCTGGTACAGCGAGGTGCCGGTCAGCGTGGTGTAGAGGTAGCAGCGGGCGGCGCGGAGTTTGGCTCCTCCGACGCCGCCTTCGAGATCCTTGTCGCGGCACAGCGCCCGCCAGATTCGATCCGGTAGCAGATTCGGTCCGATGACCTGGCGACGCCCTTGGTAGTCGCTCCTATGCTGGCGACATCTCCGGTTAGGGAGTTGATGGGTGAGCGTAGTAAGCCGCCTCGAACGGGTCGGGACTGACGTACCGAGCCGGCTGTGCAGGCGGCCTGGTGTTGATCGCATGCCGCCCGCACGTCACGGCCTTTTCACGGCCCGCGAGTACTTGCACAGCTTCGTCGCGCGAGACGGAAATGCCCCTAACTGCGGCAAAGTGGTGCCCCCAGTCGGACTCGAACCGACACTGTGCGGATTTTAAGTCCGCTGCCTCTGCCAATTGGGCTATAGGGGCTACCGGCCGCCGAGGGTGTTGCTCGGTGACCGTGCGCAGATCACCCTAACTCAGGCGATCGACAAGGCGATTCCGTCGAGGATGTCGTGTTCGCTGACGACGAGTTGGTCGATGCCGGCCTTTTTCTCGAATGCGTCGGCGAGGGCGAGGGTCACGATCGCTCCGCCGCCGATGACGTCGACCCGTCCGGGGTGCATCGGGCCGAGCGCGGCGCGTTCGGTGTGGGTCATGGCGATCAGCGAGGTGCAGACTTCCCGCAGCCGGGGCAGCGGGATGCGGGAGAGATGCACCTGTTCGGCGTCGTATTCGGGCAGCTCTTTCGCGAGGGCTGCGATCGTGGTCATCGTGCCGGCGACACCGACCCAGGTGTGGGCCTGTTCGACGGGGACGCGGGCGAACGCCTCGTCGAGGCGTTCCTGCGCGAACACCCGGGCGTCCTCGATCTGCGCCTGTGTCGGCGGGTCGTCGTGCAGGCAGCGCTCGGTGATGCGCACGCATCCGATGTCGGTGGAGAACGCCGCGTGGACGCCGGATTCGTCGCCGAGCACCACTTCGGTGGAACCGCCGCCGAGGTCCACGACCACGAACGGCCCCCGGGCGGGATCGAGTTCCCCGACCGCCCCGTTGAACGACAGTCGTGCTTCCTCGTCGCCGGTGATGACTTCGGCTCCGGCGCCCGGGATGACGGCGCCCAGCACGTCGCGGGTCATCGAGAAGAAGTCCTCCCGATTGGACGCGTCGCGGGTGGCGGACGTGGCGACCATGCGGACGGCGGTGGCGCCTGCGTCGGCGATCATTCCGGCGTACTCGGTCAACGCGACGCGGGTGCGTTCGATGGCCTCGGGCGCAAGCCGCCCGGTGGCGTCCACACCCTGACCCAGCCGAACGACGCGCATCTCGCGACGGACGTCGTGCAGTGCGCCCTTGTCGTCGACGTCGGCGACGAGGAGGCGGATGGAGTTCGTGCCGCAGTCGACGGCGGCGACGCGCGTCACTGCTCGGGGCTTTCGATGTCGTCGATGCCGGGCCAGTCCGCGGGAATCGCGGTGCCCCTCAGCTTTCCGCCTGCCGCGGACGCGGCGAGGGCCACGGACTCGTCGCCGAGCGGGTTGACGCCCGGCCCCTTCGCCAGCGAGTGGGCCATCAGCACGTGCAGGCATTTGACGCGTTCGGGCATGCCACCGCCGGTGAAGTCCGTTCCCAGGGGTTCGATGGCGTCGCGCTCGGCGAGATACGACTGGTGGGCGCGCAGGTATGCGGCCGCGAGTTCCGGGTCCTGCCCGAGACGTTCGGTCATCTCACGCATGACGCCCGCGGACTCCTGCCTGCTGGCCTCCGCGGTCAGTCGCGGGTCGGTCAGGTAGTACAGCGTCGGGAACGGCGTTCCGTCGGGAAGTTTGGGCGCGGTCTTCACGACGCCGGGTGTGCCGTCGGGACTGCGGTACGCGATCTCGAGCACTCCTCGCGGTTCGCGGCCGAGTTGGGCGGCGACGGCGGCGAGGTCTTCCTGCGGCACGGGGCTGGACGGGTCGGACGAAGTGGTCACCCGGTGGGTTCTCCTGGTTCTGGCGGTACGGTCGGCGGCACCACGGGGGGCGCCGGAGCCGGTGCCGGCTGCACCTCGGGCGCGGCCGGCGGTTCTGAAATGGTTTTCCACAGGTCGGAGTACCAGGGGCCCGCCATCTCGGCGTCCTTCTCCTCCGGCTTCTCCGGCTCCTTGTAGTCGCCGGGCAGCTGCACCTGGAACGGGGTGTCGCCGGGCTTCACCCACCGGAGCCGTCCCCGTGCCTGCGCCTCGATGTAGGCGGGGTCGGAATAGCGTTCCTCGAGGATCCGCAGTTCCGCCAGATCCTTCTCGAGTTGAACCTGTTCCGCCGCAATACGATCCGCTTCCCCACGCTGGGTGAGGTAGTTGCGCAGCGGAACCGCGAGGGTGAGGGCGAGAAGCAGCACGACCATGACGAGGACGAGCGCCTGGCCCGTCGACAGCCCGAGGATCTTGTGCTCGGACTTCGGTATGCGGGTGGCCCCGGTCGCGCCCACCCGTCTCGGGCGAGCGCGCCCGGGGAGCACCTTGCCGGTGTCGGCGCTGTCGACGGCGTCCGGTTTGCCGTCGGCCTGCCCCGGCGTCGTCGACTTGGTGGTGCGGGGGCGTCGCGCTCCGGGAGCGCCCTCCGCGCGGCTTCCGCGGGCCCGTTCACCACGCCCGGTGCCACGGCCGCCCGGACTTGCTCCGGACGACCGCGGCCTGCCGCGTTGTGCCACCTACCCCAACACCCCTAACTCGACTGTCGAACGTCAGCCTTCGAATGCGAACCGCGGGAAGGCGACCTCGCCGGCGTAGCGGGCGGCGTCGCCCAGGTTCTCCTCGATGCGCAGCAGCTGGTTGTACTTGGCGACGCGCTCGCTGCGTGCGGGGGCGCCGGTCTTGATCTGACCGCTGCCCACGGCGACCGCGAGGTCGGCGATGGTGGTGTCCTCGGTCTCGCCGGACCGGTGGCTCATCATCGTCTTGTAGCCGTTGCGGTGCGCGAGGTCGACGGCGTCGAGGGTCTCGGTCAGCGTGCCGATCTGGTTGACCTTCACCAGCAGCGCGTTCGCGGCGCCCTTGACGATGCCCTCTTCCAGACGCTCCGGGTTGGTGACGAACAGGTCGTCACCGACGAGCTGGACCTTGTTGCCGATCTGATCGGTCAGGGCGACCCAGCCGTCCCAGTCGTCCTCGTCCAGCGGGTCCTCGATGGACACGATCGGGTAGGCGTCGACCAGTTCGGCGTAGAACGCCGCCATCTCGTCCGCGGTCCGGTTGCTGCCCTCGAACTTGTAGCCGGTGCCGTCCGTGTAGAACTCGGTGGCGGCGACGTCGAGCGCCAGCGCCACGTCGGTGCCCAGCACCAGGCCGGTCTTGCCGATGGCGACGCTGATCAGGTCGAGCGCTTCCTTGGTGCCCGCGACGTCGGGGGCGAAGCCGCCCTCGTCACCGAGACCGGTGGCCAGGCCCTTCTCCTTCAGCACCGACTTGAGCGCGTGGTACACCTCGGCGCCCCAGCGCAGCGACTCCTTGAACGTGGCGGCACCGATCGGGGCGACCATGAACTCCTGGACGTCGACACCCGTGTCGGCGTGCGCGCCACCGTTGAGGATGTTCATCATCGGGACGGGCAGGACGTGGGCGTTGGGGCCGCCGACGTAACGGAAGAGGTCGAGACCGGACGACTCGGCGGCCGCGCGGGCGACCGCGAGGGACGCACCCAGGAGCGCGTTGGCGCCCAGACGCGACTTGTCGGGCGTGCCGTCGGCGTCCAGCAGGGCCTGGTCGACGGTCCGCTGCTCGGTGGCGTCGATCCCGATGATGGCCGGAGCGATCTCGCTCAGGACGGCCTCGACGGCCTTCTCGACACCCTTGCCGTTGTACCGGTCGCCGCCGTCACGCAGTTCGACGGCCTCGTGCTCACCGGTCGACGCACCCGACGGAACCGCGGCGCGAGCGAAACTTCCGTCGTCGAGCAGCACCTCGACCTCCACCGTGGGGTTACCACGGGAATCGAGGATCTCACGGGCTCCGACCTGCTCAATGATGGACACTTGCTGATTCTCCTTATATTGGCCTTCGCACTGTGCAGCGACCGGTCCGATCGTGCCAGGACACCAGATCGTGCCAGGACACAGCGTAACGGCACACCGAAACCCGCGCGGGATGGCGCGCCCCGCCGACGGCGATCCGCCCGCGCGACACCTGTCGATGCAGCGTCGATCACGTCACGAAGCGGTGGTGGGAGGATTACGGGCGCACCCCGACGGAGTAGGCAGACGCCCGGTCGCGTACCAGGGTGAGGTACTCCCCCGACAGGTTGTAGGCCATCAGAGCCGACCGCCAGCCGTCCGGCGTGGTGAGATCGCCGCCGCGGTCGCACAGGTAGCGGGCGGCGGTCAACGACGCGTCGTCGATGTTGTCGGCGTCGGCCACGCCGTCACCGTTCGCGTCGACACCCCACGTCTTCCACGTTTCGGGAATGAACTGCAGGGGACCCATGGCGCGGTCGTGCACCGGGTCGCCGTCCATCGCGCCGCCGTCGGTGTCGGGGATCTCCGCGACGCCGGGTCCGCCGTCGAGGGGGATGCCCCGGATCTCGGGTGTCACCTGCCCGGTGGGCCCGACCGTCGAACCGGCGTGCGTGCCGTGCCTGCTCTCGACACTGGCGATTCCGGCGAGGGTGGTCCACCCGATCCCGCATTCGGGTTTCGTCGCGGCCATCACCGCCGACGCGTAGCCGTACGCCTCGAGCGCGGTATTTCCGACGCCGATCGAGTCGGCCAGTCCGGCGGACCACTCGTGCAGTTGATCCGCGGAGCGTCCGGGCGCGTTGATGTCGATCGGCGGGGTCGCCGCGCCGGGACCGGGCGGGATGCCCTCCGGGATCGCGATCCTCGGTTGCTGCTCCCGCGAGCACGCGCCGTAGGCGAGAACCACGACCACCGTCGCCGCGAGGAGGGCGAACAGCGGTCCGGGCCATCGGGAACGACGTTTCGGCCGCGCGGGATATCGGTTCACGTCTCCATCATCCACACCGAACTCGTCGATCCCGGCCAGGCGAGACGGCGTCCACACCGAATACGGGTCACGGCACCGCAAAACACCAAAGGTAAAGAGTTGTAAAAGTGCTGGTGAGGGGTTCTTCGGCCGCGGAGGCGCGGTGTATGTTTTGCAGAGGGCTAAGGTTCGCCTTGCCTACGGCAAGGTTGCCTACCCAACCTTGCTGATCAGTCAGCTCGACCCGCCTCGATCAGGAGTGTGCATGTCCGTCCTCGCCGCAGGGACCGCGCCGTCGATCGCCACCCAGCTGTTCGGCAGCGGATTGATCGGTCTCCGGGAGGGCCTCGAGGCGGGCATCGTCGTCATGATCCTCGCCGCGTTCCTCGTGAAAGCCGAACGCAAAGACGCACTCAAATGGGTCTGGCTCGGCGTCGGCGTCGCCGTGGCGATGGTGGCGGTGATCTTCCTCGTCATCCACTACGGAACGTCCACCGTCACCGGACTGACCGCCGAAATTATCGCCGGCGTCGCCTCCCTCGTCGCGGTCGCGATCGTCACCACGATGGTGCTGTGGATGCGGAAGGCCGCGCGGTCCATCTCCCACGACCTCAAGGCCGGCATGGAGAAGGCGCTGGTCGCCGGTCCGATCGCGGTGCTCACGCTCGCGTTCTTCGCCGTCGGCCGAGAAGGTGTCGAGACCGCGCTCCTCATGGTCGGGTATGCCGAGAACACCGCGGGCAGCGCGTGGCCCCTCGTCGGCCTCCTGCTCGGCATCGTCGCCGCCGCGGTCCTCACCGTTCTGCTGTACGTCGGCGCCGTCCGGCTCGACTTCGCGAAGTTCTTCAAGTACACCGGCATCTTCCTGATCATCGTCGCCGCCGGAATTCTCGGGTACGGCGTCCATGCGCTGCAGATCGGCGGCGTCCTGCCCGGCGGTTCCGCACTCGCATTCGACATCTCCGGCAGCTACGACGCCTCCAGTTGGTACGGCACCGTCCTGGCGGGCATCTTCAACTTCCGGCCCGACCCGACCGTCCTGCAGGCGGTCGCCTGGGCCGTGTACCTCGTCGTGGTCCTGTTCCTGTTCCTCCGGCCCGTCTCCGCACCCAAACGCGCACCCGAGCCCTCCGCATCCCCGACGGCCTCAGCGGCCCCCGAGCGCACTGCGTCCCCCTCACCCGACGAAACAGTTTCGTGAAAGGCAACTTCCGCCCATGAAGACCATGCGCCGATCCACCTTCGCCCTCGCCTCGGTCGCCGTGCTGCCACTGGCCCTCGCAGGCTGTACCGAGAAGTCGACGGCGAGCACCGACGACATCACCGTCACTGCGAGCGACGAGACCTGCGACGTCAGCGCGGACTCCGGCACGACCGGGAACAGCACGTTCCAGGTCACGAACAACGGCAGCAAGGTCACCGAGTTCTACGTGTTCGGGGAGGGCGACCGGGCGATGGGTGAGGTCGAGAACATCGGTCCCGGGCTCACCCGTCAGCTCATCGTGTCGCTGCCCGACGCAGGCACCTACCAGCTCGCGTGCAAGCCCGGCATGGTCGGCGACGGCATCCGCCAGGAATTCACCGTCACCGGCGATTCGATGAGCGCCTCCGACGAGAGCGGACAGCTCGCCGAGGCGGCCGACGGCTACCGCCGCTACATCCGCAGTCAGGTCGTCGCCCTGCAGGACACCACGCAGCAGTTCGTCGACGCCGTGAAGGCCGGCAACATCGATCAGGCCAAGGCCCTGTTCCCCGTCGCCCGCACCTATTACGAGCGCATCGAGCCCGAGGCGGAGAGCTTCGGCGAACTCGACCCCAAGCTCGATCTGCGGGAGGCCGACCTCGAGCCCGGGCAGGAATGGACGGGCTTCCACCGGCTGGAGAAGGACCTGTGGGTGACCGGCCCCCAGCCCGACACCAACGCGATCGCCGACCAACTCGTCGTCGACGTCCAGTACCTCGCCGACCAGGTGAACGCCGAGGACTACGCGATCGACCCCACCAAGATCGCCGGCGACGCGCAGGGGCTGCTCGACGAGATCTCGACGTCGAAGATCACCGGTGAGGAAGACATCTTCTCGCACACCGACCTCTGGGATTTCCAGGCCAACGTCGACGGCTCGCAGGCCGCGGTCGCCGCACTGCAGCCGATCATCGAAGAACGCAATCCCGAACTGGCCGCGAACATCACTCAGCGTTTCGCGGACCTCGATACCGAACTCGCCCAGTACCGCCAGGGTGACGGGTTCGTCTTCTACGACACTGTCAACGAACAACAGCGCCAGGAACTGTCGCGCAAGATCGACGCCCTCTCGGCCGAGGTCAGCCAGGTTCAGGGCGTAGTAGCGGGCGCATGACCATGACTGATCCGACCGGTACGACCGACACGACCACCACGGTGGACGAGCGCAGGGGCATGTCCCGACGACGCCTGTTCGGCGCCGTCGGGGCGGGAGCAGCCCTCGCAGGCGCCGGTGCACTGGTCGGCCGCGCCACCGCCGCCGAAGCGCCGTTCTCGCACGCCGACGTCGTCGCCTTCCGCGGCGAACACCAGGCAGGCATCGTGACGCCGGCGCAGGACCGCATGCACTTCGTGGCGTTCGACGTCACCACGAAGTCCCGGGAGGAACTCGAAGCGCTGCTGAAGAAGTGGACCGTGATGGCCGAGCGGATGACCGCCGGCGAGGAGGCCACCCCGGACGGGGCGATCGGCGACGGCCTCTACGTTCCGCCCAGCGACACCGG
Organism: Rhodococcus sp. NCIMB 12038; assembly: GCF_002165735.1. Lineage (NCBI taxonomy): Bacteria > Bacillati > Actinomycetota > Actinomycetes > Mycobacteriales > Nocardiaceae > Rhodococcus > Rhodococcus sp. NCIMB 12038. Next base: position 155,855 of record NZ_NHML01000021.1, on the reverse strand, counting down.
GGAGGCCCTCGGCCTGGCGGCGTCGCAGCTGACGCTGACCATCGGGTTCGGGCCCTCCCTGTTCGACGACCGGTTCGGGTTCGCATCCAAGAAACCCGCGGCGCTCGAAGAACTTCCGCACTTCCGGGCGGACAACCTGGATCCGGCGCGCAGCGGCGGCGACATCGCGATCCAGGCGTGCGCCAACGACCCGCAGGTGGCTGTGCACGCCATCCGCAACCTGGCGCGTGTCGCATTCGGGACGGCCTCGGTGCGTTGGTCGCAGCTCGGCTTCGGCCGCACGTCGTCCACGTCCACCACCCAGGACACCCCGCGGAACCTGTTCGGGTTCAAGGACGGAACCAACAACATCAAGGCGGAGGAGACCGACGTCGTCGACGAGCACGTCTGGGTGGCCTCCGGCGACGACCAGCCGTGGATGGCCGGCGGCACGTACCTCGTGGCGCGGCGGATCCGCATGCTCATCGAGCAGTGGGACCGCACCGTGCTCGGCGAGCAGGAACGCGTGATCGGGCGGTCCAAGGGCAGCGGCGCTCCCCTGAGCGGCAAGGCCGAGTTCGACGAACTCGACTTCGATTCCAAGAAGGGGCACGACCCGGTGATCGACGTCGACGCCCACGTGCGGCTGGCGTCCGCACAGGAACTCGGCGGCATCCAGATCCTGCGTCGCGGATACAACTTCACGGACGGCTCGGACGGTTTCGGCCACCTCGACGCCGGACTCTTCTTCATCGCCTACTGCCGCAACCCGCAGGAACAGTTCGTGCCGATGCAGCTCAGCCTGTCGAGAAACGACGCGATGAACGAGTACATCCAGCACGTCGGTTCCGCACTCTTCGTCTGCCCGCCCGGGCTCGCCGAGGGGCAGTACTGGGGTCAGGGTCTGTTCACGTAGCCGGCACGGTGCTTCGCGTCACCGGCGCCCGCCGATCAACCGAAGGTCGAGTTGGTCGGGGGGTAACGGCCGGCCGTGGAGGTGGCCCTGGGTGACGTCGCAGCCGTATCGGCGCAGGGCCCGCAGGGTGTCCTCGTCTTCGACACCTTCCGCCACCAGCGACGCACCGAGGCTGTGCGCGAGCTCCACCGTCGAACGCACGATCGCGACCGACCGAGGGTCGCTCGCGAGGCGCGCGACGAAGACCCGGTCGAGTTTGAGCTCGTCGACGGTCAGGTCCTGCAGGTACGCGAGGGATGACCAGCCGGTGCCGTAGTCGTCGATCGACAATCCGATTCCCAGTCCCTGCAGCGCTTCGACCACCCTCCTCGCACGGATGTAGTCGGTCATCAGAACGCTTTCGGTGATCTCGAGGATCAGCGTGTCGGCGGGTAACCGAAGGTCGTCCAGGAGTCGGTTGATCTCGGCGACCAGGTCGACGTCGAGCAGATTGGTGACCGACAGATTCACCGCGACGGTGAGCGATATCCCGCGATCGAGCCAGTTCCGCGCCTGACCCAGCGCAAGCTCGAGCACCCTCGTCGTCAGTGGCCGCATCAGTCCGGACTGTTCGGCCTGAGGAAGGAACTCGTCGGGCAGGAGCAGACCGCGGAGCGGATGCTCCCACCGAACGAGCGCCTCGACGCCGTGCACTCGGCCGTCGGAGGCGCTGACCTTGGGCTGGTAGTAGCACGTGAGCTCGCCACCGGCGATCGCCGTGCGCAGTTCCTCCACGGTCTGCCGCTCCTCGATGCTGCGCTGGTTCTCGGTGGCGTCGTACACCGCGATCGCGCGGCGGGAGCACTTGGCGCGATACATCGCCACTCCCGCGCACTGCAGCAGATCCTGGGGATTGGCGCAGTGTTGTGGGCACAGGGCGATCCCGATGCACGCCTCGATGCGCACCGTGACCTCGTCGAGGTCGAACGGCTCGTGAAATGCCTCGAGGAGACGGCCCGCCAGCGCCCGGGCGCCGACGAGATCGGTCCCCGCCGGCAGCAGGACCGCGAACGCGTCGCCGTCGAGCCGTGCCGGCAGATCGCCCGGTCGCACCGACCGCGACAACCGGTCCGCCACCTGGCGCAGCAGTTGATCGCCGACGTAACGTCCGAACGAGTCGTTGATTTCCTTGAAGCGGACCACATCCATCAGCAGCAGACCCGGTCCCGGACCGTTGTGATGCCCGGCCGGCTGTCCCGCCTGCTCGTCGTACGCGGCCGTCAGCGCGGCCACGATTGCCCGCCGGTTGGCCAGGTTCGTGAGGTCGTCGGTGCTTGCCTCGCGATGACTGTCGGCCAGGACGACGACTTGCCGGAACGTCACCGCGAACCGGGCCGCGACCGCGACCAGGCTGAGCGCTGCCAGCATGACCGCGAGCCGCGGCAGTCGCGCATCGTGGTCGATCACCAGCAGCCCGACTGCAGCGGCGGTGCACACCAGCGGGGGAACCCAGATGACCGGTCCCGGTAGCTGATCCGTTTTCCGTCGGCCCGGGGCCCGCCAGCTCGCCACGGCAACGAGCATCACCGCGACATGCGGAAGCGCATCGACCCACACATCCACCTCATGACCGGCAGCGCTTCGGAACAGGTACACGGTGTCGGCCACCGCGAACAGCATGAACCCCGCGGCCAGCAGCACCCACCGCTGCTCGGCGCGCCACCCCAGCACCGCGAGCGCCCCGACCGCGAGTGCCAGCAGCAGCACATCTCCCACCGGATAGGCCAGCCCGACGATCACCGTGGCAGGCGACCCGTCGGCCACCGAGTCGATCGGGCCGAATGCGAGGGCGGTCGCCAGTGCCGCCAGCGTCAACGCTGCGGTGACCGCGTCCAACCAGATCTCGGTCGGCACCCGCCGCACCCGTGCGCGCAGCAGCACCACCAGCCCGGCATACACGAGTGGGTAGAACGCCAGCTTCAGCGGATCGGCCACCGAGGGCGACTGGCCGTCGGGCACCCACGTCGTCGCCAGGACATCGCCGACACCCCAGCTCGTCATGCCCAGCGCGATCAGCGCCCACGCCCTCTTCTCGGTCGGTACCCACCATGCACGAGCGGCGACGAGAAGCGCGGCCGACAGGGCCAGTCCGTCGTAGAGCACCTCGTGCAGCACCACCCAACCGGCTTGATCCTCCGACCCGATCGAGATCCCCAACAGGACCACACCGATCAGCAGAATCCCGAGCCTGACGGTGACGCCGCACCGCGACGGGTCGGACGGCGCCACCCAGTTCGTCCGGGCCTGCCGGGACAGGTGGTGCGTAGTCGTCGACCCCGGCACGCTGCCGCTTCCGGATACGGCCAGGGGACGCGCGTGCCGCGGTGTGTGTGCGGCTTCACCGGGTCTGGTGACGACGGGGCGGTCCGTCGGGCGGTCGACGGCGGTCGACGCCTCGATCTCTTCGGCGTCGGCCCGGTCCGGGATGTAACTGCGCATGCAGCCGCCACCGCAGCGCTTCGCCGCATACATCGCGAGGTCGGCCTGTTTGAGCAGGCTCTCGGTCGTCGCGTCGGGGACCTCGGACGTGGCGATGGTGAGCCCGATGCTGGGGCGGATGGAAAGGACGACACCGTCGATGATGAACGGCGGGGTGAATGCCTCCAGTACCCGATCCGCGGCGGACAGTGCATCCTCGACACTCCCTTCGACCAGTGCCGCGAACTCGTCGCCTCCGAGCCGGGCCACGGTGTCGGTGCTCCGCATGCAGCCGGTGAGCCGTTCGGCGACGCGGATCAACAACTCGTCCCCGGCGGGGTGGCCGAGGCTGTCGTTGACGGTCTTGAAATCGTCGAGATCCACACACAGCACGACGATCGGTGTCGGTTCCCGGCGCCGGCGCTGTACGGCCTGGTCGAGCCGGTCGAGAAACAACGCACGGTTCGCCAATCCGGTCAGCCGGTCGCGAAAGGCTTGCCGGGCCACGGTGAGCAGGAGCCGTCGGTTCTCGGCCAGCACGATGAACTGCCGCGCGAGCAACGCGACTACCAGGACGATGATCACCGCGGGGATCGGGCCGGAGCCCAGGCCGGGCAACTCCCGCTGCAGGCCGACTCCAGCAGCGAGCACCAACGGAAGGTACGGCAACCACAACCGTGTTCGAGACGGAATCTGCACCGGAACCGGTTCGCGTGACGGCTCGCGGGTACTCGCCAGCGCCGCCAGGCCGAATGCGGCGAAGGCGGCCACCCAGCCCAGGTCGATCACACTTCCGGAGTGATACGTGCCCATCGCGGTCATATACGTGAATGCGCTGGCGGACAACGCCATCAGGATGATCCCGATACACAGCAACCCCAGCGTCAGGCGTTGCCCGGACCGCGCGCGGGCCAGCACCACTATCGCCATCGTCGCGGTCACCACGTCCGCGACGGGATAGGCGAGGGACAACACCAGGGCGACCGGTGTGTCGCTTCCCGCGTGGTAGACGCTGCCCAGCACACTGACCCACGACACCACGAACAGTGAACCGGCCACGATGATTCCGTCGAGAATCAACCGGGTACGGGACTGTCCGCCGTCGCCCGCCGGAAACAGCAGCAGAGCCGCGCCTGCGCCGACCGGAAACAGCAGGAAGGCCGCGTCCGCCGGCGAGGGGAACGGGATCTGCTCGAGCCCTTGCCACACCTCGTAGTAGCACCAGATGGCTTCGCCCACCGACCAGGCCGCCAGCCCACCCGCCAGTGCCAGCCAACTCCGGCGGCGAGCACCCCGTCCTCTCCAGGCCGCCCACCCGGCGCACCCGGTCGCGAGGAGAGCGAACACCAGCAAGCCGACGTCGACGACAACCGTGGTCGCAAACGCCCGGTCCCACCCATGCCACAGAGCCGTCGCGAACAGCAACGCCGGCACGGTAATCATCACCACGATCAGCCACAGCGCATCGCTCCGCCGGACCGCCTTTGCACCCGACGACGTCCCCGCGCGTTCGGCTGTCCGACGTTCCATCGTCACCACCCGAACTGCCGTCTGCCGCAACTGCGCATACATCGTTCATTGCGTATTGAATTCAAAGTTTTGATAACACTATTTTTACACGATGCATGTACTGTAATACAGCCTTATACATACCTGAAGTATGTTATGCCGTCGCACAGTGAGAAGGCAGCGCGAACGTACCTGTCACCGCGTTCGGCACGTCGAACGGTACATCCACCCCGGCAATCGCCCGAGGCGGTGGAAGCATCCGGACGAATTCAGCGCGCGGTCAGCGGCCGACGAGTTTCCCGATCAACCGTGGGAACGGCCGCCGGAACCTCGGGCAGTCGCACATCGCACAGGACGTGCCCTTGCGGTAGTGCTCGTGAGCGGTGAATGGGTGGCCGCAGCGGCACTCTGAGTTCGACACGACCATGAAGCTGATTCTATTCACACGTGAAACTCGCCCGACTCCGACGTCACTGGGAAAACCTCACCCAGTCCACCAGCATGGTGGCGGGAAAGCGTGTGGACGGCGTGACAGGACCGGGCCAGTTTCCGCCGACGGCCACATCGAGCAGCAGATACGCGGGGGCGTCGAACACCCAGCGTTCCTCGGGACGGAGATCCGCCGTGGTGACGGTGCCGACGATGTTCCCGTCGATCCCCACCGAGATGCGTCCGGGCGCCTTGATCAGTGCGTAGTCGTGGAAACCTGCGCTGAGGTTCGCGCCGATCGAGCCGTCCGTGGAGCGCTCCCAGTGGCCGCCGCCGACGGTGGGACCGTGTACTCCCGCGTGGTATCGCGAACCGTCCCCGATCACCTCGAGGATGTCGATCTCGCCGCAGGCGGGCCACCCGACGCTGTTGATGTTGGTCCCGAGCGTCCAGAACGCCGGATGGATTCCCGGGCCGGACGGCACCTGTATCCGCGCCTCGATCACGCCGTACGTGAAGTCGAACTTGCCGCGGGTCACGAGCCGAGCCGAGGTGAACCCGCCACCGTTTCTGCGCGCCTCGACAACGAGGCGACCGCTGCCGTCGAGTCGCGAATTCTGCCTGGAATCGGTGTACACCTGTTTCTCGTTGTTGCCCCACCCGCCGCCTCCGAGGTCGTACCCCCAGAACTGTGGATTGGGTGCGGCGTTTGCGGGACCGTCGAATTCGTCGCTGCCGACCACGGTGTACCCGGGGTAGGCGGTCCGGGCACCTCCGGCGACGGGAACGGCGCCGGCCACAGCTGGGGTGAGGGACAGCGCGCACAGCGCCACCGAGCACGTCAACGCCATGTCGAACATGGCCGAGCGCATCCGCTGCATGTGCCGATGCTAAGTGCCCGCCCCGACCGTTCGTGACCGAATACGCCAGGTAGCCGTTACCTCCGCGGGCCCGTGTACCGGAAAATGGTGCTGTCGACGTCCTGCGCTGACACGGACCAATCGGGGCTGGCCCGCAATTGGTCTTCGAAGTTGTCGACGGATCCGTCCGGTAGATAACCGTAGTAGTGGATGGCGGCAGTGCCCTGAGTGTTGAACACGACATACGTGTCGCCTGCGCGTTCCGCCGCATCCGCGGTGATCATCTCGATCTGGCCGCCGTGCGGGAAACCCTCCAGCAAGGCCGGAGGCAAGGCCAGCAGGGGTTGATCGAAATCCTTGTCGACGACTGCGAACTTGATGTAGTCGGCGCTGACCCGAGTGGGGAGACCCGCGGGATAGAGCGACATGATCGTCGCCGGGGGCTGTTCGTTCGCGAGGATGTCCTCCGCGAACGTCACCTGGGACTGATATCCGACGACCAGCGACCACAACCCGTAATAGCCTTGCAGGCCCGCGAATGTCACGTACGCGAGTCCGATCGCGAGTCCGACGGGGACGACTCGGCGGAGCAATCCGGACCGGAACCTGATCGTGAGCGCGTCCACGAGAATCGGTGCGATGAGGATCGCGCAGCCGGGCACGGCGTAGAGGTAGACCCGGAAGATCGCCTCACCGCCGTAGCTCTGGCCCGCCAGCAGCGCGAACGAGCTGAACGCCATGACGGTCCCGATCCAGGCGGGACGCTTGCTCCGCCAGAGGAGGATCGCGCAGACCACGGCAAGCAGGATGATGCCCGCGGACAGGGAACGGCACACGGCGGAGGTGAAGATCTTCCCGAACGTGCCGACCGCGGTCACGTTGCTGGCGGCGTTGTCGACCGGGTTGAAACCGGACAGCAGCCCGTACGGTGCCACGATGTCCAACCGCGGCACGAGGTAGGCGACGAGGATCGCGAAGTAGGGCACGGGAAGCCACCACGGGCGGATCTTCCGCGTCACCGCCAGGGCCGCCGTCACGCCGAACAGCCAGTAGGGGGTCAGCTGGTGGGTGGGGACCAGGGCGGCGAAGATGAGGACCGACAGGTATGCCGCGGATCGGTGCTCCGTCGACACGACGAGCAGCGCCACCACACCCAGCGCCATGACGAGTGCGATGGCCTGCGGCGAGAAGTAGTCCTGCCCCACCCAGTTGGCGAGTTCCGCCACCATCGCGGCGGTCAGTGCCACCCGCATGTCGAACCCGAGGAGCCGTGCGATAGCGGCGATCACGACCGCCAGCAACACGTGGATCACCGGCGCGAACCAGTGGGCGATCGACATCATGCCCGCCGACGTGATGTCACCGAACCACGCGAATGCGGTGAAGAAGCCCGGCCACTCACCGTAGATGTCGACGCCCTTGGGTGGCAGTGTCTGGAACCGCTGGATGTAGTCGACCACGCCGAGGTGCTTGTACGTCCAGCCGTAGATGGGCACGTCGGTGACGAGTGTCGGAGTGAGCCGTTCCACCACGATCACACCGAGCACAGCCGTGGCCGCTGTCCCGACAGCCTTTGTGCGGAGAGCCCAGACGAACGCGCCGAGCATCATCAGCGTGCACACCACCAGACCGGGGCCGCTTCCGACGAACAGCAGACCGAACTGTGAGTACTCGGTGGTGCCGAGCCCGAAGAGCACGGCCACCCACAGAGCCAGTGCCACGGCGACGAGGATCAGGGGGCGATTACAGCGGGCGTCGTGCGCCCAGTGCGACAGGCGAAACCGCACCTGCCGCAGGGTGACCACGCGAACCGGGCCGGCGCCGGTGTCGTGCCACCGATGCCGCAGCGCGGACGCGACGACGGCCAGCACCATCACCAGCAGCAGACCGGTGGCGGGCCAGCGGTAGAACCAGGCCAGGACGGTGGTGGCGGCGGTGACCACGGACAGTCCGAGGACGGGGACGGCCGCGGCCGCTGCGGCGACCGGTATCCGCAACCATGTCACGATCGCGAGACCCGGGCCGCTCAGCACGAACACCGTCAGCAGCACGGCACCGACGGGCGACGGAAGCGGGGCAAGGGATGTCAGTCCCGCGACCGCCGACGCCAATGCGGCGACGTCGTAGTACCTGGACAGCTCCGGAGTGCGCGTGTCGAGGCGCTCCGCCGTGAGGAGATCACTCATCGGTCACCCTCACCCAGTCGACGAGCATCGTGGCCGGAAACGTCGTGCCGGCTCCGACGTCACCGGGCCACCGTCCGCCGACGGCGACGTTCAGCAACAGGGAGAACGGCTTGTCGAACACCCATTCCTGCCGCGGATCCAGGTCCGCGCGCGAGAACTCGCCCGTCACGGCGTCGTCGATGCCGAACGTGATCCGGTCCGGCGACCGCTCCACCCAGTAGTCGTGAAAATCGTCCGACACGTCCTCGCTGCCCTCGACGTTCAGAGCCCAGGGCGTGCCGTCGGCGGACGGGCCGTGCAGCGCGCTGTGGTAGAACGACGCGTCGTTGATCGTCTCGATCACGTCGATCTCCCCCGACTGCGGCCAGCCCACCCGGTTGACGTCCGTGCCCAGCAACCAGAACGCCGGGTGCAGGCCCTGCCCCTTCGGCAGCTTGATACGTGCCTCGGCACGCCCGTACTGGAAGGCGAAGCGGTCGAGGGTGACCAGCCGTGCCGACGTGTAGCCGGATCCGTTGCGGCGGGCTTCGATGACGAGGTTGCCCTCGCCGTCGAGCCGGGAATTGGCGGGAGCGTCCGTGTAGACCTGCGCCTCATCGTTTCCCCAGCCTCCTCCCCCGACTGCGTGCCCCCAGTAGCGGGGGTCGGGCGAGGTTCCGGCGGCCCCGTCGAAATCGTCGAACATGAGCACGTTTTCGCCCTTCCCGGATGCCTGCGCGACATCGTTCGACGCGTACCACCCGGTGGCGCCGACGCAGGCGAGCGCGAGGAACACCGCAGCCGACGACACGGCACGGGCTCTGCGTGGACGGTTCAGCGGTCTATGCACCGGCGTTGTCTCCGACCCGGACGGCAGCCGAACGTCGAACGGACTGCAGCTGTGTCACGAGGTGGACGCACACGACGAAGCCGAGGATCGCCGAGTACGCCGCGACCCGTTCGATGCCGCCGACGCCGAGACCGAGGTCCCAGGAGTACGTGAAACAGAAGTATCCGACCAGTCCGAGCACCCCCAGCGCGACGGCGGCGTACGTGGCCGGCCCCGACATCTGCGGCCAGACGGTGAGTGCCGTCGTCAGCGTGAAGAGACTGCCGAAGATGAGAAACAGCGTCGCGCCGAGCGAATGAATTTCCCAGTGCGTGTTCGACGGCGCGAGACCGACGACCGCTCCGCCGATTCCGGCCACCACGAGGAACACCACCGGGACGAGTGGGAGCACCCGCTCGACTCGGTACCAGAGGACGGCGGCAACCACATACGCGATACCGGCCACGACGAACGCTGCGTCCATCAGCAGCGACGTCCTGCTGCACGGCGCGGTGCCGTCGGTGCCGCAGAACGGGACACCGAGGTCGCTGATGAAGTTGGTCGAATAGCTGTAGTGACCGCGCCAGGTTCCGGCGACGAGGAATTCGACGACGAAGAACTGCAGCGCGGCGACGGTGAGGTACAGCGGGGTTCGCTTCGATGTCTCCAGGACGTGTGAGGGCATGGCTAGACAATCCTTCGAGACAGGAGAGACAGTGGGTCGCACAGGGCGTCCGCGAGTGCGTCGCGGACGAGTTCGGGGTCGAACACGTTGTCGTGCAGGGACGCCGACACGTCGAGTTCGGGACCGCGGCGCACCGAGGTGAAGACGATCGACGCCGGATCGGCCGGCTCGCTCAGTGCGGTGACGATCCGCCGGCCGGGCTCGTCGGTCCAGTCGAGATCGGCCAGCAGCGCGGCCTCCCCCATGTCGGAGTACACGAGCCTCGCCCGGGGCCTCGCCGCGACGTGCGCGGCCTCGGTGTGCGCCGTCCCTGCCCGCATGCGCCTTCGGAACTTGGCGATGCTGAGTGCGAGCGAGGCGAGCGGCCTGCCCGACGCGGTGGCCTCCGCGATCGCCGCACTCATCTCGGCGGCATCACCGGGGTCGGACAGTGCGAACCGCACTCCGGCCGCGAAGTTTCCGTTCACCGTCGCACCGTCCGGGAGATAGCGGCGGCAGTCGAAGAGGACGTCGACCTTGTCGTCGACCGTCAGACCACGACTGCGCATCGCCCGCGCGATTGCCGCGAACAGCAACGACGACACCGACGCCCCGGGCAGTTCCCGATCCCGCCAGCGACGGAGTTCCGCGGTGGTTCCGGACACGGCGGACTCGACCACCGCCGTGGGTGACCTGCGCCAGGGCACGGTCCCGACGGGACCGGCGTCGGGCGTGATGGAGGGCCGGGGTTCGAGGAGCTGAGCGACACGGGCGGGAGACGTCGCGAAGGCCCGGGTCAGGGCGCGTGCAAGCGGCAGTGCACTGTCGCGTGTCCGGGCCCATTCGGGGACCGGCGTCCCGGTGCGTCCGCCGGCGACGGCACGGACGAGTGCCAGTGCGAGCCGCCCGTCACCGAGTCCGTGCGAGATGTCGAGGAGGAGAAAGTCTCCCGCGACCGCGACGTTCAGCGGACGCGCAGATGCGCCCGCGCGTGCCAGCCGGGTCAGCAGCCGCGGCACCTCCTCCCGGGTGCACGGCCCGAGTTGCCGGACGCCGAGGAAGTCCTGCGGTCGGTGCTCCCACCGGCGTGACTCGGTGGTCGGGACGAGCCCGATCGGGGTGTGACGTCCACCGGCGTGCGCGAGCACGGTCAGCGTGTCCCGGATCTCGCCGGTGCTCGGCAGGCGGACGGGACCGATCGCAGTGATCATGCGACTGCCGCTGCGCATCAGGTCGCGGGAGCTCGCGCTATGCATCGACATCGGACACCTGCCACATCGGTTTCTGGTTCGCGCTGTTCTTCGCCAGCCACCGCTCCCACTTGGCGCGGTTCTGGAGTCGGCGGAGCCAGGAGATGAGCGGTCCGGCGAGGATCACGGCGGTGAGTGTCTCGGCGGCGAGATACGCCCAGCCCACCCCCGCGACGCCGACGGACGCGCTGAAGACCAGGCTGCCGACGATGATCACCACCGTGGCCAGGCACTGGGTGACGACGGCGAGGGTCAGTCGGCGGTACACCCGCGCAAGACCGTCGTAGACGGCGCCGATGACGGCGAGGGGCACGAACACCGCGGCGAGATGGAGCAGAGGTGTTCCCTCCGCACGGTATTCCGCACCGATGAATCCGAGCGCCAACGGCGCGACGAAGGCCAGACCGAGCCCGCCCACCACCGCGATCACGGCGATGGTGCGGACGAACCGGCGGGACAGGCTGACGATCTTGTCCGGATGCGCGGCGGCCTCGGCCACGAACGGGCCCACCATGAGGTTCACCATGATGTAGAGGGCGCTGACGATCGACCACGTCACTGCGAAATACGCATTCGCCGCGGTACCGACCCGGGTGACGACGATCAGCGGGACGACCAGTGGGGCAATGGCCCCCAGCGCCGAAATGCCGTACGAAGAGCCGAAGTACACCCCGAGTTCCTTGTTCGACGGCAGCGCCGGTGCCTGCCGGTACCGCGGGTCGGACCGGATGCGCAGTCCCATCGACGTCAGCAGGGCCATCACGGCGATCGCCGCGGTGACTCCCCAGGACGCGACGATGGCAAGCGCCGAACCCGACGCCGCGAGCACCACGACCGCCAGCAGTTTGGCCAGCGCGTGGAAGACGTTCTTCGACGCCGCCCAACGGGCGACACCCAGACCGGAGACCGTCTGGTCCTGTAGCGCGAAGAGGGCGAGGACGACGACGAACACCGGATAGATCGCGATTTCCAGTTTGTTCTCGAACAGCGTGTCCCGCGGGCCGAGGACGATGAGCCCCACAGCCGACACGAAGGCCAGTGTCGCCACGGCGGCGAAGCCCTTGATCAGCAACGGTCCCGCACGATGACCGGCCACCGGCAAAAAGCGCTCGAACATCGAGCCGAGACTGAGATTCGACAGCGTCGACAGCATTATCGCCGTCGAGATGAGCGCGGACGCCACCCCCACCTGGTCGGCGGGGAACAATCGCGCCGCCGCGCCCCAGAAGGCGAGGCCGAGGACACCGGTGACCACACTCGACAGCATCAGTGCCATCGAGTTGAGCTGCAGATTCCGCCCGGCGGAGCGCGTGGGCTGCTCGGCGCGATGTCTGGCGTGTAGTTGCGACTGCGTCGCTGTCGGGGCTCCCATGGCTATCCCGCCAACTCCGGCCGGGAAGCGTGGCGGGCGTCGTCGACACGGTCCACGGTCAGTTCGCAGAGAGCGGTGGCGAGGACGTCCCGCAGGACCCTGTCCCGCAGGGCGGTGCTGTACAGCGAGTGATCGCCGGTCGGATACGTGACCAGGCGTCCGTTCCAGCCGGCGCGCCGCAATCGGCGAAGGCTGCGCTCACCGTGGTTCTCGAGGAACGCGGCGTGGTCGACCGGTGAGAGGAGGACGGTGGTGTGCACGCCGCGCTGGTTGAGCGGAGCGAGCATGACTTCCGGCACCTGCAGCAGTCCGGCCTTGCCGAGCCACAACCAGCCGCGGTACGGCATCCACAGCCGCAGGTATTTCTTCGTCGTCGCCGCGTGCCGGTGGAGCAGCGCGAGCGCCGCACCCGTCAGGGACTTCCGGTCGGTGACCATCGTCGACTGCTTCACGAACGCCTTCCGGGTGATGGTCCAGTCCGCCATGTTGACCAGGACCACTGCCCGGACGGGACGCCGGAGGGCGGCGTAACCCGAATTCCACGCACCCGAGCACATCCCGGCGAGCACAACCGAGTCGGGCTGCGCACCGCTGACGGAGATGATGTCGACGGCGTCGTCCCGGGATTCGTCCGTGTAGATGGTGGTGCGTTCGCCGTGCTGCACCAGGCCGGTGTCGCCGGTGCCCCGCCGATCGAAGCGAACGCTGACGATCCCGTGCGCCGCCAGTTCGCGTGCGGTCTCGGCCCACAGCCGGACCGGGCCCACACGGTGCTCGTTGGCCGTGCCGTAAAAGATCACCGCCGGTTCCGCCGCGTCGGGCCTCGTACCCCGCGCGGGCACGACGGACGTGCGGATCGTGAAGAGTTCGGACGCTCCGGCGAACGCCAGCGTCTCGACGACCTGCCTGCCGTCGACGGTCCGATCCACCACGGCGGTGGCGCGGAGATCGAGTGCGGTTCCGGTGCGGTGGTCGCCGAAGGATGCGGACATCCATTCGGCGATCCGATCGACGTCGCCGAACGGGAGCCGGACCGTGAAGTCCGCCGGTTCGAGAAACGATTCGTAGTCGTGGACGGTGAACGTCTCGGCGTTCCAGGCGCCGACAGTCTCTCGTGTCCCGACGGAATCGATCTCGCTCTCGCGCAACGCCATCAGGACCTTCGCGCCGGGCGGCGGGACCGCCGCGCGCAGGCTCATCGCCGACAGCGCCGACGCTGCGACCGGTGCGAGCACCGCGCCGATGAGGGTGACCCGCGGATCGCCGGCGTCTTCCGCGCCGACCACCATCTGGTGCAGCGCGGTCTGCTTGCGCAGGTAGCCGCGGCCACGAACCACCGGATCCCACAGCGTCACGGCCCGCACCGGACCGCACGCCGCCGCGACCTGCGCGGCGAGCAGGGCACCGACCCGGAGGCCGACCAACCCGATGTCCGTGATGCCGCAGCCGCGGACGTACTCGACCGCTCGCCGGATGCTGTCGAGCCATCCGGCGACCGCGTCGGAATCGTCCTGGGCGCCCGGCGAATCACCGGTGCCGCGGTAGTCGAACCGCAGCACCAGCAGCCCTCGGGCGCGCAATTGCTGCGCGAGATACACCATTGCGCGATACGAGTCGACCTGTTCCTTGCCGATCGGCGGGCAGAGGACGGCGGCACCGCGGCACCGGCCGTCGGCCGGAACGTCGACGACGCCGAACAGCGGTGCGTCGTCCGGTCCGAACCAGGTGGCGAACCGGGTGCCGTCGGCGCGACCGGCGCCGGACTCGGTTCCTACGAAATCAGGACGGGCCGTCATGGGACACCGCCCTCATCGGCGCCGGATCCCGGCCCTCCCTGCGGGCCTTCAGATAGGCGAAGGGTCCGCGTGCGATGGAGCGCAGCTCGGTGGCTCCGATCCCCGCGGGCAGGTGACCTGCGAGGCCGTCCGGAGGGGTGGCGACGTGGGACATCTTCCGCGACAGGTGGAGAAACGTCGGCGCCTGCCGCACGGCGATCCGCACCGCGAGCCACGCGGTGCGGGGGTTTGCCGCGATCTTGGCCAGCCAGGCGCCGAGCCCGAGTCCGTAGCCGCGCGCCTGAACGGCGAGCGCCTCGTTGTCCGCGCGGTGCCGATGCCACACGACGGCCCCCGGCCGGTACGCCAGCTGCCTCCCGGAGTGCAGAACGCGGAAGAACATGTCGAGGTCCTCACCGCCGTCGGTGGGGGCTCCCGCTCCGAGTGCCTCGTCGAATCCGCCGAGCGCGAACACGGCCTGCCGATCGACGGCGAAATTCGCGCCGGTGCCGTAGATCCCGACCTGGAAGGGGAAGAGCGGCACGTCGGCCGGTGGGTGCGCGAGGTCGAACAACCGCGGGACACAGGAACTCGCCCACCCCACCCGCTGATCGAAGTACGCCTGCGCGGGTGTGCGGATCTCACCGCTCGGGACGATGCCGCACACGCACGCCACCGCATTCCCTGCACCGAAGCCGGCCACGAGTTCGGTGAGCCAGTACCGGTCGACCACGACGTCGTCGTCGGTGAACGCGACGATCCCGGTGGTCGCCGCGCGGACGCCCGCATTGCGCGCCCGGGACAGTCCGGGCCGGGGCTCGGTCACGACGCGCACCCGGGGGTCACCGAGTTCGGCGACGTAGCGCTGGGTGGCATCCGTGCGGGATGCGTTGTCGACCACGATCACCTCGTAGCCGGGATGGTCGAGCGCCAGGATCGAGTCGAGGGCGATCTTCAGGCTGTCGACCCGGTCGCGGGTGCACACCACGACGGTGACGGACGGGCCGGATGCGCCGGCGTCGACGACGCTGTCGGCCACCGTCGCCGGCACGAGCCCGTCCACTGCGTGCCGCAGTGCGGCGGTCTCGAGCCTGCCGTCCTCGACGTCCACCTCGACGAATCCCAGCAGGGTGCGATCCTCTCGCACGAGCAGCCGGGCGCGCCGATATCCTTCGGCTTTCTCCAGCCGGTATTCGGTGTCGTCCCGGACAGGTCCACGAAGTTCGCCGACCCAGACGGCGCCGTCCCACGTCGGCGCGTGATCGCTCTCCAGTGCCGGCATCAGGTCGATCCTGCGATCGAGTGTTCCGGTCATGCCGTCACCCGCTTCGATCGCAGACCGACGAGGCCTCGGACGTATCCGGCTGCGGTCACCGTGAACCCCGCGATCACGGCACCCGCTCGGACCAGTCCGCCGTGCCGCGGGGACGCGATCCCCGTGACGACGGCTCGCGGGAGGACACGTGCCGTGTACGCCCGTTCGCTGCTGAGCGCATCGCCGGCCCCGACGAGATCGGACACCAGCGCCTTCGACACGCCCTCGTGGAAGCAGCGCGAGAGGAAGTAGCGGAACGTGGTGCGGTCGTCGCTGACGCGGTGCACCACCTTCATCGCGGGGTCGAACAGCAACCGTGCGGTGGGCTGGTGAGTTCGGATCCGGATGCAGAGTTCGGTCTCCTCGCACCCGACCGGAGTCTTCCCGACCCTGCCGATTCCGTCGCTGAACCCGTCGACGGCGTCGAAGACGGTGCGCCGCAGAGACATGTTGCAGCCGATGAAGTTCCGCACCGGTTCGATGCTCGTCGGCTGGCCGACGTAGCTGCAGCCGACCACCCAGTCGAACTCGGCGGGCATCCACACGGGGCGGTCGGCCGGCCACGCCGGGCTCGCGAATCCGCCGACACCGAGCACGTCGGGATCGGAGTAGTGGGCGGCGGACACGCGATACCAGTCGGGTTCGGCGCGGGCGTCGTCGTCGAGGAACGCGATCATGTCGCCCCGCGACGCGCGGACGCCGGTGTTGCGGGCGCCGGACAGGCCCCTCGACTCGGAGTTGCGGAGCACGGTCACACGAGATTCCGCTGCGAAGTGCCGTTCGGCACGGGAGAACAACTCTTCCGAATGATCGATCACCAGCAGCACCTCGAGGACCGGCACGCTCTGGGTGAGCACCGAGTCGACTGCGGCGCACAGGTCGCTCCACCGTTCGGTGGTGTAGGCGCAGATGACGACGGAGCAGGATACGAGCGTGGACACTGTCATGGCCGCTCAGCCCTGCGGGACAGGCGCCGGGGACAGGGGCGTTGCGGTCGTGCGCTGTTCGCTCCTGATGGTGCGCAACACACGAAGTCCGTCGCGCACCGCGTTCAGGTTGCTCTCGCCGTGGATGCGATCCTGCTCGAAACTCGGCACCTCGGTGATTTTCAGGCCCGCGTTCGCGACCCGCACGTTGATGAGGGTCTCGATCTCGAACCCGTCGCCCCACTGCGCCTCGGTCGCCTCCACCGCGGGCAATGCCATTACCTGGACGTGGTGGCGCCAGAATGCGTTGTAGCCGTAGCACAAGTCGCTGAACGCGGCCCCGAACTTGAGGTTGACGATGGCGTTCAACGCCTTGTTTCCGAGCTTCCGGCTGAAGGTGATGTCCGAACTGCCGCCGCCGTCGGCGAAACGGGTTCCCTTCGCGAAGTCCGCGCCGGCCACGAGTGCACCGACGAACAACGGGATCTCCGCCGGGTCGGTGGAGCCGTCGGCGTCGATCATCACGACGATGTCGCTGGTCGCGACACGGAAGCCGCAGGCGAGGGCGTTGCCCTTGCCCTTGCGGCTCTGCGTCACGAACTTCGCGTCCGGCCACAGGCTCCGCGCCACAGCGACCGTGTCGTCGACGGAATGGCCGTCCACGAAGACGATTTCGTCGATGTCTGCCGGCATGCGCGCGGCGACATGAGGAAGGTTCTTGGCTTCGTTCATCGCAGGCACGACGACGGTGACCGTCGGGCGGCCGGACGCGCGGTCCACGGCGCCGGTCTCGTCGATGTCGTGCGCGTCTGTCTCGTCGGAGGGTTCCAGGCGGTCAGGCGTGTACAGGCTCATGTGTCCGTCTCTCATCGTCGGGCAATCGACTCGGCCCGGAAGCATCACTATGTGAGGTCCCCTGTGGGTACCGGCCCTCGCCCGACCGGGAGCTCGGTTACCCACCACGTGCAGTGCGCGAAGACCGTAAACACCCGAATCGAAGGACTTCGCAGTACTTCGAAACCCGTGTTTTCAACCAACCGGTCTTCTATGCGCGTTTTAAACTACCTCAGGTTTGTTTTTCTCGCACTACGGACACGGGAGTGATTCATCCCTCAGTTACATTTTGGCAAACCGAGCGACAGCGCCGATCGTCCCGGTATCAAGACGTCCAGTACCCGAGCCAGTCCGCCGGGGCGAGTTCGGTCTTCCCCGCCGCGCGCGCAGCATCCTCGGCCGCGCGGACACGGGCGATCAAATCGGCCGTCGCCGCCTGCAGCCTCGACTCGGCGGCGACCACGGCCGCGCTGTCCGCCGTGATCTCCGCGGGCACCAGCTCGGGCGGCAGGCCCGCCTTGCTCGCGCGGGCGATGACCTTCGCGGCGAGGGATGCCGCGGGCTGGCTCATCGCGACACCGTCGAGGCAGGAGCTGCGGGCCTTTTCCGCAGCTTTCCGGATCTCCCAGGCCCGTTCCTGCTCCGCAATGTCGATCGGGCCGACGACGTCCTCACCGAGGTGGGGGCTGCGGTGCACGAGTTTGGCGACCAGTGTCGCGGCCACGTCGTCGACGTCGAAATTGCCCGACGCCGAGGCGATGCGCGAATGGAACAGGACCTGCAGCAGCAGATCTCCGAGCTCTTCGCGCAGGTCTCCGGGCTCGGCGGACTCGATGGCGTCGAGGACCTCGTACGTCTCCTCGACGAGGTAGTGCGACAGCGTCCGGTGTGTCTGCGTCACTTCCCAGCCGCCGTAGCTCCACAACCGGTCCATCACCTCGGCGGCCTCGACGAGGTTGTCGCCCGGGACCTTCGGTGCCGCGATGATCCGGGACCCCGACGCGACCCATTCGCGCACGGTGGGATGGTCGGGATCGGTACTGATCAGGACGGCGGCGCCGGGTGCTGCGGACAGCAGCGCCCGCACGGCCTCGGGCACCTCGTCGGTGAACTCCACTCCGCCGCCGACCACCTCGACGGCTTCCATCGGGATCGTCGTGGGCCGCAACGGGTCGAGCAGGACCACCGTCATCTGGTCAGGCCTCCATCACCACGGACCCGGCGGCCTTGCCGTCCAGCGCGAGCACGAAGTCCGCGATGTACTGCAGCAACTCCACGTCGCGCACCCGCTCGGCGCCGATCCCGCCCGAACCTGCCCGGGGCAGCGGCAGCTGGACCATGCCGGTGGTGGCGCGGTACTGCGCACTCGGGTAGATCCGCTTGAGACGCAGCTGCTTCGAGTCGGGCAGGGCCATCGGCGCGATCTTCAGCTGCGTCCCGACGACGGCGATTTCCTCGAGGCCGTATTCGCGGGCCAGCAGGCGCAGTTTGGCCACCGACACCAGCCGGCGGACCTCCTCGGGGAGCGGGCCGTACCGGTCGACGAGTTCGTCCACGACGGCGGTGATGCCGTCGAGTTCGGTGGCGGCCGCGAGCTTGCGGTACCCCTCGAGCCGGAGACGGTCGCTGGTCACGTAGTCCGGGGGGATGTGCGCGTCGACGGGAAGGTCGATCCGCACTTCCTTCGGGGCGTCCTCCGTCGTGATCGGTCTGCCGTCGGCCGCCGCCCGGAAGGCCTCGACCGCCTCCCCCACCAGCCGCACGTACAGGTCGAACCCGACCCCCGCCACGTGACCGGACTGCTCGGCGCCCAGCACGTTTCCGGCGCCACGAATCTCGAGGTCCTTCATCGCGACGGCCATGCCCGCGCCGAGGTCGGAGTTCTGCGAAATGGTCGCCAGGCGGTCGTAGGCCGTCTCGGTGAGCGGCTTCTCCGGCGGGTACAGGAAGTACGCGTAGCCGCGTTCACGGCTACGGCCGACGCGGCCACGCAACTGGTGCAGCTGCGACAGGCCCAGCGAATCGGCGCGTTCGACGATCAGCGTGTTGGCGTTGGAGATGTCGAGGCCGGTCTCGATGATGGTGGTGCACACCAGCACGTCGTAGTCCCGTTCCCAGAAGCCCTGCACGGTCCGCTCGAGCGTGTCCTCGTTCATCTGGCCGTGCGCAACGACGACGCGCGCCTCGGGGACGAGTTCGCGGATCCGCTGGGCGGCCTTGTCGATCGAGCTGACCCGGTTGTGGACGTAGAACACCTGCCCGTCGCGCAGCAGTTCCCGTCGGATCGCCGCGGCCACCTGTTTGTCGGCGTATGCGCCGACATACGTGAGGATCGGGTGCCGCTCCTCCGGCGGCGTGAGGATCGTCGACATCTCGCGGATGCCCGCCATGCTCATCTCGAGCGTTCGCGGGATCGGCGTCGCCGACATCGTGAGAACGTCCACGTGGGTGCGCAGCGCCTTGATGTGCTCCTTGTGCTCCACACCGAAGCGCTGTTCCTCGTCGACGACGACGAGGCCCAGGTCCTTCCACCGGATCCCGGTCTGCAGCAGCCGGTGGGTGCCGACGACGACGTCGATCTCGCCGTCGGCCATGCCGGCGACGATCTCCTTGGACTCCCCGGTATCCGTGAAGCGGGACAGCCCGCGCACCTTTACCGGGAACGCCGCCATCCGCTCGGTGAAGGTCTGCAGGTGCTGCTGGGCGAGAAGCGTCGTCGGCACCAGCACCGCCACCTGCTTGCCGTCCTGCACGGCCTTGAACGCGGCCCGCACCGCGATCTCCGTCTTGCCGTAGCCGACGTCGCCGATGACGACGCGGTCCATCGGCACCGCCTTCTCCATGTCGGCCTTGACCTCGCTGATGACCGTCAGCTGGTCGTGGGTCTCGGTGAACGCGAACGCGTCCTCCATCTCCTTCTGCCACGGGGTGTCCGGGCCGAACGCGTGACCGGGCGCGGCCTGCCGCGCCGCGTACAGCTGGACGAGTTCACCGGCGATCTCCCGAACCGCCTTGCGCGCCTTGCGTTTGGTGTTGGCCCAGTCCGAACCGCCGAGCTTGCTCAGTGCGGGCAGTTCGCCGCCGACGTACCGCGACAGCTGGTCGAGCGACTCCATCGGGACGAACAGCCGGTCGCCCGGGTGGCCGCGCTTGCTGGCGGCGTACTCGATCACGAGGTATTCGCGCCGCGCGCCGCCGATGGTCCGCTCGACCATCTCGACGAAGCGTCCGATGCCGTGCTGGTCGTGCACCACCATGTCGCCGGCCGTCAGGGCCAGCGGGTCCACCTGGTTGCGGCGCTTGGCCGGCAGCCGCTTGCCGTCGCCGACCGCGGCCACCCGGTTGCCGGTGAGATCGGACTCCGTGACGACGACGAGCCCGGGGGTGGTGTCGCCGCCGGGGAAGACCAGGCCGTCGTGCAGCGAACCGCGCAGCACCCCGACCTGACCGCGGGCGGGCTCCGCACCGGGTGCGAGTTCCGCCGCGGGCACCTCGGCCTCGCGGAGTCGCTCGAGCACACGATGCGCGGTACCGGCGCCCGCGACCACGATGACCGCGCGCCCGCCCGTGCTGACGTGGGCGCGCAGGCTCACGAACAGTTCGGACAGCAGCTCGTCGGAACCGCGGACCTGCGGTGCCGGGGTGACCGCCAGTTCCAGTTCCTCGCCGTTGCCGGACGCGAGGGGGCTCAGCGTCCACCACGGCAGACCGGCGGTCTCCGCGGATTCGCGGACCTGGCTGAGCGAGCGGTAGGCGGAGGCGCCGAGGTCGATGCCGTCGCCCTTCAGTACCGACGTGTCGAGGGGGGCGGCGCCGCCGATCGAAGCAGCCGTCCACGACGCCTCGAGGAACTCCTGACCGGTGCGCACCAGGTCGGTGGCGCGTGTCCGGATCTTCTCCGGATCGCACAGCAGCACGTGGGCGCTCTCGGGCAGCACGTCGGTGAGCAGCTGCAGCTGCCCCGGCCGCAGCACGGGCAGCAGTGCCTCCATGCCCTCGACCGGGATGCCTGCCGACATCTTGTCGAGCATCTCGACGAGCGCGGCGTCGGCCTGGTTGTCGACCGCGAGCTGCGCGGCCCGGTCGCGGACGTCCTCGGTGAGGAGCAGTTCGCGGCATGGCGGGGCGATCACGGCGTCGATGTCGAGTTCGGCCAGCGACCTCTGGTCCGCGACGGAGAACGCGCGCAACTCGGTGACCTCGTCGCCCCAGAACTCGACGCGCACCGGATGATCCGCGGTGGGCGAGAACAGGTCCAGAATGCCGCCGCGGACGGCGAACTCGCCGCGCTTGCCGACCATGTCGACGCGCGTGTACGCCATTTCGACGAGCCGCTGGATCAGCCCGTCGAAGTCGTGCTCCACCCCCACCCGCAGCGTGACGGGTTCGATCTCACCGAGACCGGGCGCCATGGGCTGTACCAGTGAACGGACGGTGGTGACGACCACCTGGAGCGGCGCCCCGTACGAGCGGTCGTCGGGCCGCGCGAGCCTGCGGAGCACCTCCACCCGGCGACCGACCGTGTCGGCGCTCGGCGACAGCCGTTCGTGCGGCAACGTCTCCCACGACGGGAACTGCGCCACGGCGTCGCCGATCATCTCCTGCAGTTCGGCGGTGAGGTCGTCGGCCTCGCGACCGGTCGCGGTGACCAGAAGCAGGTGGGTGCGCTCGGCGAGGGCCGCCGCCACGAACGGCCGGGCGGGTGCGGGCGCGACGATGTCGAGGTGATGCCGCCCGAGGGCCTCGGTCACCTGCGCGACGACGGCGTCGCCCAGCGCGATCTTCGCCAGCCCGGCGAGCGGGGTGTCGGACGAGGGCTCGGCAGCGATGAGCGGGGAAGACAACGACGCACTCCTGAGCAGTGATGACGAACTGCCGGCGAACAGCTCGGGCCGGGACGAGCGGCCAGTTGCGGACTGAGCCAGCCTAGTCGATATCGCACGTCGACGAACCGGGGTCCGGATCAGGTGGCGGCCCGCACCACCGGGGCGACGCTCACCGAGTTCAGCGCCCGCACCTGCCCGGTCACCGACTCGGCCGTCCCGGTCCTGCGCACCGGCACGATCCGGGTGCCGCCGGGCGGCAGATGGAACCAGGAGTCGGCCGGTTCGAACCCGCCGAGTTCGAGGTGGACGTACTGCGCGGCGCCGTCGGTGGCGACGTCGACCACCCAGTCGCCGGGCGCCGTCTCCCGCGCCGCCGCCGTCAGTCCGACGGTGCGTTCGAGGGCGCGCGCAGGACCGCCGACGAGGTGAACGGCCTCGGCGACGACACCGTCCTCGCCCGACAGCGTGACGGTCACGCTCTCGTAGCCGCGGACCCCGAAACGGTGGACGTGTGTCGCGTCGGTGAAACACCCGAGCAGCGTGTCGAGCGACCACCGGCGGGCAGCGTGCGCGGCGACGGTCACCGGTTCGGCGACGTCGAACGCCCGCGAACCCGTGCGGGTGTGCACCTGCACCCGCAACTCCCCCACGATCGCGCGGGCGGAGTCGTTGACCGCATCGATCCGCAGTCCGTCCATTCCGTCCTCGCCGATGAGCACCGCGACCGGCCGGGACAGCCGCCGCATCACGAACCACGGCGCCTTCGGCCTGCCTTCGGAGTCGAGCAGTCCCCACCCGGCGCCGGGTTCGAGGTCGCGGAGCGCGAGCACCAGCGCGCCGTCGCAACCCGAGTCGGGCCGGCGCCAGTATCCGAGTGCCGCCGCGAAGGCCTCGCAGACGGCGGCGCGACCGAGCGCCAGGTACCGCTCGGGATCGCTCCAGCGGACCGACGACGGCTCCTCACCGAACAGCGTCCGCACGTAGTGATCGCGGACGTCCTCGAAGTCCCAGGACGCCCCGTTGTCCCGGGGCACGGCGGCCTTCCACCGCGGATGGTGGCCTGCGGCGGCGAGGCTGCCGAACTCGCGCTCGATTGTCGCGTCCGACGGCGGGATCGAGAACGCCAGGCATTCGGCGGCGAACCGCACCCCGGCCTGGCGGACGTCGGACGGCGGAAGCCGGTAGCCGCCGACGCCGAAGTAGTGCGCGACACCCGTTCCGACGTGGGTCGCGGGCGCGCCGCCGCCCGGTGGCGCGGACGGCGACGACGAGACCGACACCACCCCGGGCGCGGTCCGCGCGACCACCGCGGGGATCACGTCGTGCACCGCCGGGATGTGCGGCGCCGGGAGTCCGAGCATCGTGGGTTGCTGTTCGGTTTCGCTGCCGCCGCTGAACACGGCGAGCGCGGGGTTTCCCGACAGCGGTCGCAGCACCGCCTCGATCTCCGCGGTCAGCAGTTCCAGGAACGGCCGGTCGTCGGGCGGGTCGAACGTCGACAGCATCGCGTCCTGCCACACCAGGACGCCGAGTTCGGCACAGTCGTCCCAGAACGCGGTGTCCTCGTACAGCATCGTGCCCGGCACCCGGACCATGTTGAGCCCGGCCTCGACCACTCGCTCGAGCGTCTCCCGCGTCTGCGACCGGCCGCCCAGCCCGATCGGATCGACTGGGGTCCAGACGGCGCCGCGGCAGTACACGTCGACCCCGTTGATCGACAGCCGGAACCCGCCGTCACCGCGCGCCACGCTCACGGTGCGGAATCCGACGGCGCCCAGGTCGAGAACGTGCTCGCCGAGGGTGATGCTCAGCGGATACGTCACCGGGACGCCGTGGGTGTGGGGCCACCACAACCGGACGTCGGGGATGGACAGGTGAGCGTGCACGTCGCGCACGCCGGGGCCGGTGTCGACGACGGTCGCCTCCGCGGAGACGTCCCCGAGCCGGACGACCGCGGCCTGGCCTGCCGAGCCGTGCACGCGCACGGCGAGATCCAGCACGCCCGTCCCGTCCTGCACGGTGGTGACCACGTGACGGTCCGACAGCACCGGCGCCGTGCGGTCGTGGAGTCGCACGGGCCGCCACGGCCCGACCGGGGCGGGCACGCCGCCGAACACCGGAGCGCGACCGAGCAGGCTCGTCCGCATCCAGCGCAGCCCCTGCGCACTCACCAGTGACGACCGCCAGCGTCCGCGGGGCCGCCGTCGGCGCAGCGCCGCGTCGAGCGACGGGAATCGGATCGCCAGCGTGACCGTGCCGGGGCGAGAGTCCACTTCGACCGAGACCGGCACGAACATCGACTCCGAGGACAGGGCGAGGTCGCCGCCTACCCACACCTCCGCGTGCGAAGCGAGGCCGTCGAACTCGAGCCGCCACGGACCGGGGCCGCTGCCGGACACGTCGGTGACGAACCACCAGTCCACCGCATCGGTCTGCACCGCGCGCGCCGCCGCGACGCCGTCGGCCGCCCGGATCGCTCCGGCCGCGGTCCCGGGAACCTGCGCGGGATACCACGGACCCGGCACGCCCGCCAACCCCGACGGGTCGGTGACCGAATCCGGTTCCGTTGCCACGCAACGCCACCGGGCGCCGGTGAGAAGATCCACTACGCGCGTCCGACCACGCGGGCCACGCCGTCCACCGATCGTTCCCACGCCTCGGCCATGCCGTCGAGTTGCGCCGAGGGGTCGACGCTGCGTCCGCGAGCGGCGCGCGCCATCTGGAACTGCACGCTCTTCGCCCCCTGCGCCACTTCCCGGAAGCCCGGCGCGAACGCAGCGGCCCCCGCGAATCCGTTGCGTTCGAGATACTCGCAGACGTCGGCGGCGAGTTCCGCGGTGGCACCGCACTGACGCAGCACCCCGAACGTCCACAGGTGAAACGTGTCGATGCCCGCGCCGCGGATCCAGGGCACGTCGGCGACCACCCGCTCACCGAGAGCGCGCACCGGATTTCCGTCCGGTCGCGTCCCGAGATGATGCCGCAGCACCGCATCGAAGCGGCCCGGCCGGTACGCCAGGTCCCCGTCGAACCGGACCTGCTCGACGTACGGCGTGAACGTCGCCGATCCGGCGAGGTCGAGCCCGAACAGCCCGCGGAAGTCGTCCCCGGTCAGCCGGTGATACCCACTGTTGTGGAAGTACTCGAGCACACCGGACTCGCGGTCGACGAAGTTCGCGACGATCGTGGTCTTGGTGTGGCTCTCGCGGTAGCCGGTGCCTGCCGTGTCCGGGAGCCAGTGCGCATCCACCTCGACGGTCGACAACATCCCGACTGCGAGATTGTCCTCCACGTGGTCGAGGACACCGCGCCAGACGTTCATCTCCCCGACGTCGATCCCGTACAGGGCGAACAGATCCTCGGGCTTGAACTTCAGGAACGTCCACTGCGATCCGTCGAACCGGGCGCCGAATGCGCACGCGGCGGCGGGCACCGGATCGAGCCCGAGCGAGTGCAGCACCTCCACCCACAGGTCGAGGTAGCAGTTGGTCTCGGTCCAGGTCCGTTCGTCCGAGTGGATGGGGTGCGGTTCGTAGCCGTCCGGCGTGATGTCGATGAGCCGGGACGTCACAGCGACATCCGGGATTTCACCGCGCTCGGCCAGCGCGACGGGTCCAGGCCGTGGGTCCGCAGCATCGCGAGCGCGATGCGTTCCATCCCGAACCCCACACACGCACTGTGCGCGACACCGCCGTCCGCGGTCGCGATGTCGAACGTGACACCGAAATGGTCCTGATGGCAGTTGCACGACACGACCGCGGTCCCGTCGTCGAGATCGCCGTACAGGCGCACCGTCAGCTCGGTCTTGAGGTTCTCGTCGCGCTGGTTGGCGGCAAGCATGCGCCCGGCCCTGCCGAAGAACGGATCGTTGGCGATCACCGGCGTCGCGTCCAGCCACAGGTCGGACAGCACCTCGAGCCCGCGCTCGATCCATGAGTCACGGTGGTCCGCAGCCTGGTCCGCGGTGCCGATCCGCACGAACTCATGCATCCGGAACGCCTGCATGCGGGCGGGATCGAACGCGGGCTCGTGCCGGAAGCAGTACCCGTACACGTCGAGCAGCGCACCGCCGTCCGGCAGCACTCCCGTGAACATCGGGTACGCGGGGTGGCAGGCCGCCGACACCAGCATGGTGTCGGTCGGTTCGAGCCACCTGTCCCAGCTCTCCCCCTCCGCCCGCGCCGCCAGCAGTTGCGCGTGTTCGGCGTTGGTACCGGTGAACGTGTTGACGGCACCGGTCAGGTTGGGAAACGACGCGATGTAGTCGGTGCGCTCGAAACTGGTGCGCGGAAACACCGGCGGAAACCGGAATCGGGCCGCGGACGCGCCCGGGCCTGCTGCCCGCACCACCGCGTCGATGCCGTCGACGATGTCCTCGAACAACCCCGACCGTCCGTAGAGTCCGGCGACGGACGTGTCCACCAGGAGCCCGGCCCCCAGCAGTTCCGCCCGGAACGCGCGCCGGGCGCGCTCGAGTTCGCTCGTCTCTTCCTGCTCCACTGCGAGATCCGTGCTCATATCGTCCCCCGGTATGCCGTGGCCATCTGCGCCGAGTTGGCCATGATTCGATCGTTGTTGACCATGACGGCCGCACCGTGCGCATCACGCAGGTGCCGGCCGAGGGAGTACTCCGTGTCTTCGCGGTAGCCGGCGATCCCACAGATCAGCAGGGCCCTGCCGACGAGGTCGACGGCCAGCGTCGACGCCGTGACCTTGAGGCTGTTCATCGCCAGCGAATACCCGACGCCGCACGCGACTTCGGCCTCCGGCGAACCGGCCGGAGCCGCGTCGGCGTCGTCGAACCGGCGGGCCGCCGCGTACACGACGTCCACGAACTGCTGATGTACAGCGGCGGCCTCGGCGAGGCGCAGGGCGGCGGGCGAGGCCACGCCCGGCTGCTTACGCGCGCCCGCCCGCACGTACCGGCGCGCCTTCTCCACCGCAGCGTCGGCGATGCCGAGCCACACCGCCGACCACACCGAATGCGACACCGGGAGCATGGTCGCCGCCGAGATCTCCGAGTAGGGATCGGCGACGACGAGATCCGAGGTCGTGGTGGCCCGCAGCACGAACCCGGGACTGCAGGTTCCGCGCAGCCCCAGCGTGTTCCAGTCGCCGGTCCGCTCGAGCGTCACGTCGGCACGCCGGCAGATGACGAGCACCTGGTCGCTCGGCGGGCTGTCGGGAGTGCGCCGCGCGGTCGCGAGGATCGCGTCGGCATACTCGCCGTAGGAGATGACCGGGGCGTTCTTGACCAGCGACACCACGCCACCGGACCGCTCCACCGCGCACGTGCTGCGGCGGACGTCGCCGCCGATGCCCAGTTCCGTCGTCGCCGACGCGAGCAGGTACTGACCGGCGACCGCGTCGCGCAGGAAGCCGGAGACGCCGTCGCCACCCGGATGCCGTACGAGCGAGAGGATCTGGGTTTGGTGCATCGCGAAGATCATCGCGGTCGCGGCGCACTCGCGGCCCAGGGTCCGGGCGATCGTGCACAGTTCCCGGAGTGTCGCGCCTTCACCACCCAATTCCGCGGGTACGGCGCACGAGAGCAGACGCTGGTCCCGGAGCGCGTCCACGGCCTCCTGCGGAAAGCGCGCGTCACGGTCGACGTCGACGGCCCACCGGGCGGCCACCTCGGCCACACTCGCGGCCCGTGCCGACGGTCGGGAAAGCGGGGCGGACCCGATCCCCGTGTCGCCCGCGAGGGCGGTGCTCACGCCACGCCGAGTTCGACGAGCGCGCCCCGGATGGAGTCGACGCTCGCGAACGTGCTCTTGCGCAGCAACTCGTCGGGGAACTCGATGTCGAACGAATCCTCCAGCGCCAGCATGACGTTGACGCTCGCGTGGGACGTCAGACCGAGTTCGTAGAGGTCGGCGCCGACGGCGATGCTCGCGGCGTCGACGGACAGCCGGGCGTGGTCGCCGAGGACCTTGCGGATGGTGTGCTCGCTCATGGGTGGCGTTCTCCTTCGTGATCGGGGGGCGTGCCCAGCCGGGACGCGGTGACCATCGCGATCGCGACGTCGTCCTCGTGCGAGATCGAGACGTCGAACCCGCCGAGTCCCTGACGCTCGGCGAGGGCCGATGCGTTGCCGGACAGTCGGACTCCGCATCCGCCCCAGCTCTCGCGCCGGATCTCGATGGACTGCCACGGCAAGGCCACGTCGCCGGGGCGCAACACCTTGACCACGGCCTCCTTGGCCGCGAATCGGGCGGCCAGCCGTTGGACCCGCGCAGGTCCTGCGCAGGTTTCCAATTCGTGGGGTGTGAAGATTCTGCTCAGATAGCGGTCGCCGAACCGCTCGACACTGCTTCGAACGTGCCCGACCGTCATCACGTCGCACCCGATGCGGGACTCGGGAATCGACGAGACCGAACCACCAGACATCGATCCCCCTGCTCCAGTCTTCGACAGTCCCACATTCCACGCGGGAAGCCACTCCCAGCGACTCTCCAGCAAACCCTTCGAGAAGTTACCGTACGTTGCCAATTAAAGACAAGAGGTCCTTCAGTGTGGGCATAAACATACCCCAAGTCTGTAACGCTGTCTTCTCGAAGCCGAGGATGCCCGTGAGTTATCCGCGGTCTCGACTCGACAACCGCCCTATCGCCTCACACGCCGGCGACCGGCGCCGGACCGGCACACCCTCAGTACGCGCCGTCCGGTCGCAGCACGGCGCGAACGGTCTTCCAGAGGATCAGCAAATCCAGCGTGAAGCTCCAGTTCTCGACGTAGTGCAGGTCGGCGCGCACCGACTCCTCCCAGCTGAGGTTGCTCCGGCCACTCACCTGCCACAGTCCGGTGAGTCCCGGCTTGACGAACAACCGGCGCCGCGCGCCGTCGTCGCCGTAACGCGCTACCTCGCATTCCAACGGCGGCCGCGGACCCACCAGAGACATACTGCCCGACACGACATTGAACAACTGCGGCAGCTCGTCGAGCGAGTAGCGGCGAATGAACCTGCCGATCCGGGTGACCCGAGGGTCGTCGTGAATCTTGAACATGACGCCGGCACCCTCGTCGAACGCCGCGAGCTCACGGATCCGCGCTTCCGCATCCACCACCATGCTGCGGAACTTGTACATCGTGAACACCTCGCCGTCTCGTCCGACGCGAGTCTGCTTGAACAACGCCGGACCACGGCTGGTAGCGCGAATCGCCCCGCCGATGACGAGCAGAACGGGCGCGATCGCGACGACGATGGCGAGAGCGAAGATCCGATCGAAGACATTCTTGATCACCCACGCCGGGCCCGAGTACGTCGGCGCACTCAACTGCATCAACGGGACCCCCGCGACGGGGGCGATATGCAGACGAGGACCGACGACATCCATGAGGACGGGCGCGATCAGAAGATCGGTTCCGGTGCCCTCCAGCTCCCAGCTCAACCGCTCGGTGCGAGCCGGAGTCCAGCCGCTCGAGGGGAGTACGGCAATCGCCTGAAAGGAATGGAGCCTGGTGATTCCGACGATGTCCTTTTCCGTGCCGATCACAGGAGTGTCGTCGATCGCGAGCGGAAGCTGTTCGCCCGGTCTCACGTCGGCCAGGCAGATGGCGTCCACGCGCCACCCCGCTTGCGAGATGTCCGGCGTGCGCTTGATCAATTCGAGCACTTCGTCGATGTCGCCGGCTACGAGGACGGATCGCAGATAATCTCCCAATCTCCGGCGCCTGCGCAACGCCCGCCTCAGCACATAACGTCCGAGCACCGACAGCGCTACTGCGAGCGGGAGAGCGCCGAACACCCACGAGTGTCCGTTCGCGGTACCCAGGGCGTACCCGGCGACAGCCATCACTGCGATCACCCACACGTACGCCCGTCCCACTCTGCGAAACTCCTCGGCACCGCTGCCGAGAATGCGCGGATCCCACGCATGCGCCAACGCCAGGGACAGCATCGCGAGGACCGGAACCGCGACCGCGACCGCGAGGCTCCCGGCCCACGTCCAGAGAGGGATCTGGCGGTAGACGACGGTGACGAAAAGGTCTGCGGCGACGACGCTGAACAGATCACTGCATATCGCAGCCTGGGAGTACCACCGCTCCCAGGACGGCCGTGGCGAAGGGAGTTCGGGCACGGCACGCCCGGGGATGGTCGGCACCCCCGCCCCTCTACGGCCGTGTGCACATTCAGATTTGATGAGGAGTTGGGTCCGCTCGGATACGCTCAGTGCCTCGAAATCGCTTCCACATTCGCACATTGATCAAACCCATGCTCGGAGCCCGCCCGCCACCGCGTCGATTCGTCGCGCCGTGGAGTTGATTACTACCCTTAAAAACATACTCCGAGTTTGTTATCGCTGCAATCAAATGCTCTTAATTATCATAAATGAACTAAACCGAGCTTTCGGTATGGTTTATTCCGACCTTTAAAGGCCTACCTCGATAACTCCGGCCACCAGTAACTTGCCGATCTTTTCCGCCGAGACCGGGCGACTGAACAGGAATCCTTGGGCCCGATGGCATCCCATGTCCAGAAGTTGCCGGGCCGACTCCACATTCTCGACGCCCTCTGCCACCAATTCCAGGCCGAACGACTCCGCGAGGCCGATAATGGACTTCACGATCGCCCGGTCCTCGGGGTTGGTGTCCAGGTTCATCACGAACCCCTTGTCGATCTTCAATGTCCCCACCGGCAGTGCTTTGAGGTGACTGAGGGAGCTGTATCCGGTGCCGAAGTCGTCGATCGCGACCTCCACATCCATCGCGTGCAGTCCCTCGAGCGCTTCACGCGTCCAGGTGAGGTCACTGAGCACTGCGTTCTCCGTGATCTCCAGGCACAGTGCACCCTTGCGAAGGTCGAACTCCGTCAACGCGTTCGCGACGACGTCGAGAAAGTCCAGACCGGCCAACTGGCCCGGTGAGACGTTGACGCTGAGATCCAGATCCAGCTCGGGAGCCTGCGACCGCCAGTCGGCCCACTGCCCGCAGGCCTTCCGGATGACCCAGCGCCCGAGTTCCCCAGCAACGTTCGTCGCCTCGGCGACGTCGATGAACGACGCGGGCTGCAACAGCCCGAGCAGCGGATGATTCCACCGCACCAGGGCCTCCACCCCGATGATCCGGCCGGTCCGCAGGTCGACCTCGGGCTGGTACTCGAGAAACAGCGACTCGTCCGCGATGGCCGCACGCAGACTGAGCTCGATCATGTTGCGCTTCTCGCTCTCCTCCTGCATCTCGTCGGTGAAGACGCTGATCGCGTTTCCGCCCTTGGTCTTCGCAACCATGACAGCCTGGTCGGCCTGGCTGAGGAGCGAACTCGTGGTGGCCTTGCCCGGACGCCCCGCGGCGACGCCGATGCTGACACTGCGGCTGACCACTTCCCGGCCGAGACGCACCCGTTCGGTCACGACGTCGCGGATGTGCTGCGCCCGCCTCTCTGCCTCCTCGAGACCCACCGACCCTCCGAGCACCAGGACGAATTCGTCACCTCCGAGCCTGGAGACGAGGTCGTCGGGCAGGCTGGTCGATCTGAGCCGGTCGGCGATCGTCGAGATGAACCCGTCGCCCGCCCCGTGACCGAAGAAGTCGTTGAGGGGTTTCAGGCGGTCCAGGTCCAGGAACAGAATGGCGACCGGACCGGGTTCGGTCGACGCCAGACGGGTGTCCAGGTGGTGGTAGAGGGCGCGCCGGTTACTGAGTCCGGTGAGGGAATCGTGATCGGCCGAATAGCGCAACTGCTCCTCTACGACGATGCGGGCCTGGACCTGGGCGAGCAGGGCGGCGATCGCCTTCAGGACGTCGAGCTCCGGCGGCGTCCAGTCGCGGTCGCCGAACTTGATGAATCCGAGCGTGCCCGTCGTCGTCTCACCGGACAGCAGCGGAACGGCGGCGAGTGACACCTGCGGCACCCCCGACGCCTCGCGGACCCGTTCGTTGTAATCCGGACCGGACACCTCCGGTCGGAAGATGGCGACTTCCTTCTGGTGCTCGATCTGGGCGAAGGTCGGATCGGCATCCTTGAAGTAGACGACGCCGAGTGGGTCGGGGTCGGGGATGAAGGGCCGAAGGGGATACTCCGCGACCAGGACCGTCGCCGCGATCTCGTGGTCGGTGAACCGGAGAAAGCTGGTGTCGACCTCGAAGTGTTCGACGAGATCCTGCAACACGCGGGTCGCCACGGCCTTGAACGAGACCGCGTCGACCGGCGTGAGCCGGGACGCCACGGTTGTCACCAGGGTCTCGAGCTTTTCGGTTTGCTTCTCGGTGTTCACGGGCCCTCCTGTCGTCACGATATCCGCCTTCGCACCCGGTCGGCACGGCGCTCGCTCCGGACCGACGGGCCCGGCGCATGGCTGAGCCGTAACACCATGGCGAGCTCCTCATCTGCCTTCGCTCCGACGACGTCGAACAATTCTTCCCGCAGCCTCTCCAATGGTGCCGCATACCGCGGTGAGAGTTGTTCGAGTTCCGCACTTTCCACACCGTAGAGAAACACCGGCGAAATCGGCTGAACGGCGAGGCCGAGTGCCTGCGCGTGGATCCACACGCTTTCGGTCGCCTCACCGCCGCGCACATAGTCCCGTGAGGTGCGGCCGGGAATCGCGACGACCGCGACAGCCGAGCTCGAGGCGATTCGGTCCGCGGTGGACTTGCCCAGCGCCTGTCCCGCGTCCTGTGCGCCGAGTCGTTCCATGACCTCGGGTCTCCGCAACAATGCGAGCGTCGACAGTTCCGCCGAGTCGAGTTCCAGCGCGCGCACGTCGATGCCGGTCTCGACCGAATCCCGGGGTGGCCACCGCAACTCGCCGATCATCTCACGGTGCAGGGTGGGTGTGAGGAAACGGATGCGGTCCGACTCCGCCAGGATGGCGCCGATCGCCGCGATGTCGTCCCGGTCGGTGACCAGGCAGAGGCGGGCGCCTTCGCGAGCCGCGGCCTCCGCGAGAAGGCCGGCCAGCGAGTCGTCCAACGGCCGGGGAACGCCCAGCCTGCGGTTGGTGGTCCGGTCGAGCATGTGCTCGTAGCGGTCGCCGAGTTCCCGGTCGTTCCCGCTGCCGAACGTCATCGTGGCGACGGGAAGCCCCGGATCGCCGTCGTGGACCGTCACGGCGCCGAGAATCCCGGCGGCGGACGCGGCGATCCGGGCGTTGTGCAGCGCGGCGCCGACCGCGACACAACTGCCGCGGTACGCGACGTCCATGGCCGTCGTGTGCTCCGGGGCCAGGGAGATGGTCAGTCCCGCGTCGTCCGCCGCGATCGTCCACGGCTGCACGTTGCCGCCGGAAGGCGCGCGGGCCGCGGCATCGACGACGGCGTCGACAGCGTCCTGCGGAACCGCCGCTGCGCTCCGGCCCACGGGTTGCTCCGGCAGGTCCTGCGGCAGCGGCGGATCGGCGAGGGCGTCGAGATTCTCGTCCAGATCCATCCGGCACCGACCCGACGCGAGCGGCTGCCCGAGCCCGATGCGCCGCACCGCCGCAGCGACCTGCGCCCCACCGAGCAGCACTTCGCCCCCGAGCTGGGGCCACGTGGAGATGGTTTCGTCCACCTCCACCAACGACGCCGCCATCGACGCCGACAACTGTCCGGCGTCGAGAATCTGCAGCACGAGCGGAATCTTGTCCCGCGAGCCGAGACCCGCCAGCGATTCGACGTCGACGTCACCGATCACTCCGTGGAACGCGGGTCGATCAGGTTCGACGTCGAAACGCTCGACGTCCAGCAGACCCCGGTCACTGGTCGCCATCAGCACCGGTAATCCCCTGCGCCGGGCCTCCCGCCGCAGAGACACCTTGACGTCGAGGGAGTCGCATTCGTCGATCACCACGTCCGTGCCGTCCAGAAATTCGGCGACCGAGTCGACGTCGACACCGTCCTTCCATAACGTCACTGTGACGTAGGGATCGATCTCCGCGACACGGCGGGCTGCGACCACGGCCTTGTTCACGCCGAGGTCGAAAACGGTGCCGGGAACCCGGTTCAGGTTGGACAACTCGAGGGTGTCGAAGTCCGCGAGCCGCAGGCCGCCGCACGCACCTTCCAGCGTGAGAGCCACCGCGACGGCGTGACCGACGCTGAGACCGACGATCCCGACGGTGACGTCCCTGAGGCGTTCCTGCTCCTGCGCGGTGATCTTGTTCCGATTCCGGTCCAGCCGCAACAGCCGGAACGACGTAGGACCGAGCAGCCGCACCACGGTCCGTCGCCACGAGTAGTACGCCCACACCGGAGTCTCATCCAGTACACCGGGGCCCGGCGTGGGAACCAGGGAACGCAGGGCGTTCCGCTGATGGTCGAGCTGATCGACGAAGACTACCGCGGGGTCGCGGCGGAGGCGGTCGAGTACCGCCGCGTCCCCGGAGTGGCCCTCGTCGAGCAGCAGCGCGGTGTATCCACCGTGGGTTTCATTCACGAGACGCTCCGCATCGGCCGGACGACGTCGCCTCCCGTCCCCGTCGCGATGGCTGCCGACGGTGTCGGTCCGGACGCCGTGAGTAACAGTTGGGCCAGTTGCATGGCTTCGGCGCGGCCCCTGCGCATACTCCGATCCCACCACATCAGGCGCGTCTCGTAGCGGTCATCCGGGTAGGGCACGGGAGCAATATGGTCGGCCACTACCCCACCGGTGGTTCGCCACGTGTCCAGGACGTGGGATGCGGCGGTCGCGAGCATGAACTGGACATCGAGCAGGTCCATCGAGAAGGTGGCGAAACGGCCCAGTGCGCCGACGAGTTCACCGCGCCGGGCGGCGGTGCCCGACACCCATGCGCCCTTCGCCTCCACGACACCGAACGGCAGCCGATCCTCGATCATCCGGCGGACGGCGGGCGCTCCGGGATCGTTCGCCCATTCCGTGATCGCATGTGCCTGAGCAGCAGAAATGTACGGTCCCTGCACGCGAACGCCCGCCGCGACGGAGCCGTTCGACTCGATCGCGACGAAGAAGATCGCGGTGCTGTCACCGTCCTGAATCCGGCGGTACTCGAGCGCCTTCTCGGCGCCGTACTTGCGATAGCCCGCTACCGCCCCCTCGAGATATGCTTCCCACAGCTCAGGCTCCTCGGAGGGCCGGGCCACGACGAAGCGACACTCCGACCGTGGATCCCACACGCTCAGAGTTCGGTCGATTAGAGTATCTGTCGACTGTGTGTCGACCTGCGGACGCGACAGCTGTTCAACTGGCATTGGCTTTCCCATCGGAGTCGGTGCGGCAATTCCGGGGACTCACGGGTTATGTAAAGACCCCAAGAACTGGACACACGAACCCGGTCACAGCCCCGCGGCTACTTATTTTCCGCGTTTACACCGGATTTGTCACCTGAGATGCCAGAAATGCGCTCGAAAACAAACTTCAGGTCTGTAATTGCCGACCTGGAATTAAGCGAGGGAAA
Source organism: Rhodococcus sp. NCIMB 12038 (assembly GCF_002165735.1). Taxonomy (NCBI): domain Bacteria; kingdom Bacillati; phylum Actinomycetota; class Actinomycetes; order Mycobacteriales; family Nocardiaceae; genus Rhodococcus; species Rhodococcus sp. NCIMB 12038. The sequence continues at coordinate 120,409 of NZ_NHML01000021.1, read as the reverse complement.
TGAACAGCTCGACGTTGCTCGGAGCGCGGAAGACCTCGATCTCCTCCGCGTAGGCGCGCTCGATGCGCCCTTCCTTCTCCGCCAGCTCGGCCTGAATCCACACGTCCTCGATCGGGTCGGACGACCGCCCGTCGGGCGTGAACCTGGCGAAGTAGCCGGCCGGGACACGCACCAGCACGTCACCGACCGCGAGCCGACCGAGGTCGGTACACCGATATCCGATCACGGCGGTCCACCCCAGATCCGGGACCGCGACGTAGACGGTGATCAGCTCCGCGGTGCCGCGCTGCTGGATGCGCTCGCGGGTGAACTTCATCAGATCGGTCGAATGCGCCGTCGAACCGAGCTCCGTGCGCGGCAGAACGAGCCCCCCGAAGTCGGCGGACTCACGCTTGACGATCTCGAAACTCATTGCGGCCCCTGCATCGTGGCGGGTGGCACTATCGCCACATACAAATCGATCCCGAAGGCGTGCGGATAGAACTCGAAGTCGCCAGTGTACGACCGTTGAATCTGCCGCGATTCCTCCGCGTCACGAATCTGCCCCCAGAGCGCATCGAAGAGGTCAGGAAAGGTGCCGACCGAGGAGAACTTCGCATAGGTTCCCGCAGGAATCCGTGAGACCAGGTGCCCGCGCCCGACCTGATCGATCGACGTGCACTCGTAGCCCACGATTTGCGTGTAGTACGAATTGATCTCGGGAGCGTGGTCGACATAGGCAGACGCCAAAGGCTTGTCCACGTTCTGCGCCAGCAGGGTGGACCACGTCTTCTCGAGATCCTTGTCGCGCGCTTTCCCCAGCGCCCTCTTAGGGCTGCGGACGGCCAGTCCGGCGACCAGCGTCTCTTTGCGTTCGACTATGACGAACGGCATCGGGCACCCTCCGATGTCACCGGCACATTGGGCCTGCAATGGCAATTAATGTTCGCCCACCTTTAATTTGGAGGACGAGATATCACCATACCTCCTCCGAATCCCGCGGTCTGCGCCCTTAGTCGCGAAAACCTCTACGACTGAGAAATCGCTCATTTGACCGAGCCCCAACGAGTCGCCAAATAAAAGGACAGTATTCTCTAATTACGACCATTTACATACTTGAAGTTGGTTTAAAGCCTTGCAAGACGACTCCAAGTGTGGTTAATTGGACGGGTCGAGACTTTGGGTGTGACGCATCTGACACGCAGCGGCCTCCAAGTCTCGGTGACGAGGGGAGACTGCCCGTGCGCTGCCGACTGTGCGACTCCGATCGCTTGCGAAGCGTCCTGGATCTGGGAGCGACGCCGCCGTGCGAACTCTTCCTGACCGAACAAGGCCTGGACGCCCCCGAGACGAACTATCCGCTGCACCTACGCATCTGCGAGGACTGCCTGCTGCTTCAGATTCCGGCCCTGATCTCTCCGCAAGACACCTTCACCGACTACGCCTACTACTCGTCCTACTCGGATTCATGGGTCGAGCACGCCCGCCAATTCGTCCGCTCCTCGGTGTCACGACTGGGCCTCGACGCGGGATCGTTGATCGTCGAGGTCGCGAGCAACGACGGCTACCTGCTGCAGCACGCGGTCGACGCCGGGATCCGCTGCGTCGGAATCGAACCTTCGCACAACGTCGGTGCCGCCGCGCGCGAACGAGGAGTTCCCACTCTCACGGCATTTCTCGACGAGGAACTGGCCGCGCAGGTCCGCGCGGAGCATGGGCCGGCAGACCTCGTGGTTGCCAACAACGTGTACGCGCACATCCCCGACCTCCGCGGGTTCACGCGCGCTCTGCGTACCCTCGTCGCCGACGACGGCCGGCTGAGTATCGAGGTGCACCATGCCCTCAATCTGATCGTCCTCGCGCAATTCGACACGGTCTATCACGAACATTTCCAGTACTACACACTCCTCTCCGCGACGCGTGCGCTCGCCACGGCCGGCCTCTCGGTCGTCGACGTGGAACTACTGGAAACACACGGCGGCTCGATCCGAATCTGGGCGCGCCCCGACACTGCAGGCGCAGTGCCCACACAGCGTGTCGCCGACGTGTTGAAGCAGGAGGAAGAAGCCGGCCTGCACGACGCCGAAGGATACGGCCGCCTCGAACTGAAGGCCAGAGCCACCCGACAACAGTTACTCGGGTTCCTTCTCGCCTGCCGAGCCCAGAACAGGACCGTCGTCGGCTACGGCGCTCCCGGCAAGGGCAACACACTGCTGAATTATTGCGGAATCCGTCCCGACCTCCTCGAATACACGGTCGACCGGAATCCCTACAAGCATGGTCGTTTCACGCCGGGCACCCGGATTCCGATTCTCGACCCGAAGCAGATCGAGAAGGATCGCCCCGACGTCGTCCTCGCGCTGCCCTGGAATCTCGAAACAGAACTGACCGAACAGTTGCGATACATCACCGAGTGGGGCGGTGAGATCGTCTTCCCGCTCCCCTCCCTACACAGCGCGACCTTTCAACCCGACAGCGCGGCAAGGAGGCTCACGATATGAAGGTTGTCCTGTTCTGCGGCGGCTACGGCATGCGGATGCGTAACGACCGCAACGACGCCATCCCCAAGCCGATGCAGATGGTCGGCCCTCGGCCCCTGCTGTGGCACGTGATGCACTACTACGCCCATTTCGGGCACAAGGAGTTCATCCTCTGCCTCGGCTACGGCGCCGAGGCCATCAAGGAGTTCTTCCTCGACTACCGCGAAGCGGAGACCAACGACTTCGTTCTTCACGCCAACAAGATCGAGTTGTTGCATTCCGACATCAGCGACTGGTCCATCACGTTCGTCGACACGGGTCTGGAATCGGCGATCGGTGAACGACTGCGCCGCGTGCGGCAGCATCTGGACGGCGACGAGCATTTCCTCGCGAACTACGCGGACGTCCTGACCGACGCTCCCCTCGACGACGTGGTCGCGAAATTCCACGAATCCGGTGCCGCGGCGTCGATGCTCGTCGTCCCGCCGCAGTCCTCGTTCCACTGCGTGAATGTGGCCGACAACGGTGACGTCAAAGAGATCATTCCTGTCAGCCGGCTACCCGTCTGGGAGAACGGCGGGTATTTCGTCCTCAGCGACGAGATCTTCGAATTTCTCCCACCGGGTGGCGATCTGGTCGCGGATGTCTGCGAAACCTACGTCTCGCTCGACTTGCGAAAGATGCCGGAGTACAACGTTTCCTGTACGCATCGACGTGCTCTGTGTACGGCTCGGCAGGCGACGAACTCGTGACGGAGGACGCTCCTCTGCGCCCACTCACCCCGTACGCGGAGAGCAAGGTGCGCGTAGAGGAAGACGTGACGGCCATCGCCGACTCGGGGTTCTCGCCGGTCTTCCTGCGAAACGCTACCGCGTTCGGGTTCTCGCCCTGCCTTCGCGCCGACATCGTTCTCAACAACCTCGTCGGCGTCGCGATGCTCACCGGCACTGTGCGGGTGCTGTCGGACGGCACGCCATGGCGTCCGCTCGTACACGCCCGCGACATCGCCACTGCATTCTGCGCCGCACTCGTCGCGCCTGTGGACGCTGTTCACTGCCGCGCCTACAACGTGGGCACGGAGACCAACAACGTCACCGTGGCGCAGATCGCGGAAGCCGCGGCGGCGGCGGTGCCCGACTCGACGGTCGCGGTCACCGGCGAGACGGGACCGGATCCGCGGTCGTATCGAGTCGACTTCAGCGCGATCCGGACGGCGCTCGACGGATACACACCGCAGTGGACCGTCGCCGACGGCGCGGTCGAACTGTACGAGAATTACGTGCGGTGGGGGCTCACCGAGGAACTGTTCAACACCCGGTTCACCCGGTTGGCCCACTTGCAGAAGCTGCGGGCCTCGGGCGTGCTCGACGAGTCACTCCGGTTTCTCCGTGTCGGGGCCGGACATGGCTGACATCGGCATCTCGAGGTCGTCAGAGACACAGCAGCAAAGCCTCCCAGCTTCCCGCCGAGGCATCGCGTGGGCTCACAGCGGACACCGGGAGCGGCCACTCGATCCCCAGGCTGGGATCGTCGTAGGCCACTGCGAGATCTTCGGTGGGATCGTGGCCGCGGTCGATCCGGTAACAGACATCGCAGTCGGTGATTGCCTGAAACCCGTGAAGAAATCCCGGTGGTACGAACAGATGGGAGAAGCTGACGTCGTCGAGCCTGAACGCCTGCTTTCGGCCGAAGGTCGTCGACGCCCGCCGCACGTCCACGAGCACGTCGTATATCGCTCCCCGCGCGCAACGCACGAGCTTGGCCTCGCCATCTCCCGATCTGCAGTGCATGCCGCGGATCACGCCGCGCACCGATCGCGACTGCGAATCCTGTACGAAGTCCGCGGCACGGACCGGTCGACCCGAGGATGGCCGGCTAGCGACGGCGTCGTCGAAGATCTGCGCATCGAACGTCCGCGTGAAGAGTCCCCGCCCGTCCCGAAACGGCTCGGGAGTGAAGAGCAGGACATCGTCGAGTTCCGTGTTTTCCACGCGCACATCACCATCGTGCCGCATCGCCACGGGCGAGTCCGGCATTTCAGGAAGTCAGGGTGACCACAATGATCTGCCGCGGATGCGCCGGATCCGACACGGTGCGGGTGCTCGATCTCGGGTGCACTCCTGCTGCGGACCATTTCCCGCCGGAGTGGTCGGCGATCGACTCGTGCGAGTCGGCGCACCCGCTGGCAATGGAGTTGTGCCGACGGTGCGGCCTCGCGCAACTCGCAGAGGACGACACGACTCCCGAGGAGCCGCAAGGCGTCGAGCCGCTGGCGTTGCGGAAGCAGGCTGCCGACGCCGTTCGGACGGTCGCGATGTCGGGATTCCTCGACGGTGACACCGTACTCGAGTTCGGCAGCCCGCACGGCGGTAGCTGGCTCGGACTGCTCGCGTCGCGCGGTTTCTGCCCACCGCCCCCGGGGAGACCGGCATCGGTCGTCCTCGACTGCTTCGGCCTCATGCACGAACCCTGCCAGAGGTCGGCACTGCGGGAACGGGTGAACGCCACGGCGAGTGACGGTATCCTCCTGCTCCAGTTCCACTCTCTCGCGGCGATAGTCGCACACCGTCAGTGGAACGCGCTGCGGCACGGCCACTATGCGTACTACTCGTTGACCGCGCTGCAGCGGATGCTCACCGACGTGGGAATGAGCGTGTCGCACGCGTGGGAGTTCGACCTCTACGGCGGCACCGTCCTGATTGCCGCGCGGCACGGAGTCCGGTCGGACACATCGCACACCGTCCGCAGTATCCTTGCGGCTGAAAACGCCCTGGGGGTGTGCGAGCCGCGAACACTCCGGACCCTTCAGCAGGCTGCGGACGGTCACGCCGGTGCGCTGCATACCTGGCTCGCCACGATGACCGCTCGCGGACAACGGGTCTACGCATACGGCGCGGCGTCCCGGGCGGTGTCCCTGTTCAGCCGGGCGGGAGTCGACCATCGCGTGTTGTGCGCGGTAGCCGATGCGTCCCCCGCGAAACAGGGCCGCCGGATGCCCGGCACCGACATCCCGATCATCTCCCCCGCACAGCTGCTCGCAGACGACCCCGACGTGGTCCTGCTGACAATCGCCGACCTGCTTCCGGAGGTGCAGTCACAGCTTCCGGGTTTGGCCGGCAAATGGGTGGTGGACATTGCCGACGGGGACCGGCCGGACGCCGATCACGCGCTTGCTCATGGGGGTCAGCAACCTCGCTGGAACACGCTCCGCACGTACCCTGCCGTCTGATATCCGATCTGCCACACCCAATCGGCGGCAGAAATGTCCGCCGGACCTGCCGCCATCATCACGTCCCCGCCGAAGCAGCGCTGAATGCTGTAGCGCGCCCGTGACACGTGTGGTCGGAATGTGACGACGATGACGCTGTTCCACCCGCCGGCGGTCGCGAGATCGCGGAGTGCCCTCGCCTCCCCGGCAGTGGTCGCGGGGTCGGGGTCGAAGCAGACAACGGCAAACGCGAACCGTGCTCCGCAGAGTCGATCGAGCCACGCGTCGGATCCACCGCTGGGATCGGACAGCACCACCCGCCCGGCGAGGCCCTTGCGAGCGAGATCGAGTCCGTACGTATACCGCTCGTGGCCGGGGCCGCCGAGGACCAGAATTGCATCGGCTCGGTGAAGCTCGTCGAGCTGGGGCTCGACATATGTCGGCACACACGCTGCCGTCGCGGTGAGAACGGCCGCAACCACGCAGATGAACGTCCCGCGCAACCACCGAGCCGTCCTGCGCACCTAGCGTTCCCCTCCCACGGCTCGTATTGCGCGGCCACCGACCGAGCGGACGGCCTCCCGTATCTCCGCGAAGACGGATGGTGCGACCAGCCGCAGGGTCAGTAGGTAGGCGATCAGGAACGCCACACACTCCAGGGCTATCGCCGCGAGTCCCACCGCGATCGACCGCTGGTCCGAGTGCACCACGTACCGTTCGAGCGGCGCGATCATCGCGAACGCCGCGAGCGAGGCGACCACCGGTGGGGCCATCACCCGGGCTATCTCACCGCCCGATGCCCCGACCACCGAGCGTGCGAGGCCGAGCCCCGTGATCCCCACGACGATCGCCGCCCCCGAAACCGCGAGACCGACCCCGGCGAGCCCGAGAGGTAGCAACAGCAGCAGCAACGGGACCCCGGTCAGCAAGCCCGCTGCGGTCATCCAATTCATACGGCTGGATCGGCCGGCGCCCTTCATCGCCTCCGAACTCACCGAGTTCATCGCCACGCCGAGTCCGAAGCCCGACATCGATGCCACCGCCACTCCGGCGCCGCGCCAGGGCTCGCCGAGCAGCACCACGACGGCGGGCTCACCGACGGCGACCATCAGTGCCCCGGCCGGCATTGCCACCCGCCAGATCCAGCTCAGCGCACGCAGGAAGGCGTCCTTGAACCGCTTCGAGTCGGCCGAGATACGAGCGAAAGCGGGAAACAGCACGTACGAGCAGACCTGGACGATGGCCATGCCGGGCAGCAACGCGATCCTGCGGCCGTAGCGGTAGTTTCCGAGCGCAGCCTCGCTCAACCCGCGACCGATGATCGTCAACTCGACGACCTCCTGAGCCCTGGCGGCCGCGCCGTCCAGCAACAGCGGAAAGGAGAAGACCGCCATCTCACGCCAGATCCGAATCGAGAACCGCCCACCGAAGGGATGCCATCCGGACAGCCACCAACTCGCGACTATCCACACGAGCATCGACGAATACGAGCCGATCACCAGGGCCCAGACGCCCCACCCCAGGGCGGCGAAAACTATGGAACCCACCGCGAAGGTGATCCCGACAGCGGGATCCACGATGATCCGGCGCTTGAACTGGAAACGGCGTTGCATCAGGGCATCCGGGACGGATGTGATCGCGATCAGCAACATCGACCCCGACATGGCAGCGGCCACCGTCCCGACCGTCTGGCTGTTGAATATGCGTCCGATCAATGGAGACGCCGCCAGCATGACCAGGCTCATGAGGATCCCCGTGCCCAGCGTCACCCAGAACACCGTCGTGGCCGCATTTTCGACGTCGTGCTCGCGCTGAACGAGTGCCTGTGCCAACGTGCCGTGGGTGACGACCACCAGAAAGGTGGTCATCACCGTGCCCGCCGCGAACACGCCGACGATCTCGGGGCTCAGCAAGCGCGCCAGCACCAACGTCTGCACGAACGTCACACTCTGCACGATCAGCAGGCCTGCCGCTGCCATCGCCGCTCCGCGGCGAAGCTTCCCGCTCAGTGTGCCGACCGGGCCGGTCTCGGGTGCCGGTACAGATCCCGAGTCATCGCGCTCGGGGGTGCGCCCGGGTGTCGACGAACCCACTGCGCCGCCCTCGTTCACGGCGGACTCACGGACTCGCTACGCCGACCGATCGCGTGTCCGAGAGCAGCGGCGGCCCATTGCTTGAGCGGATGCAGCCTGCGCATCGTCTGGGGAAAGAGGGACACCGAGCAGGCCACCAGGGCCGCGCGGAGCGTGTGCCGCTGCGCGAACGCCGCTTTCACCTCGGCACGCGCCACAGCCGGGTTCCCTTCGAGTAGCGACCGTCGGGCCCGCCGCATCGCCTGGTGGTACCGCAACCGCTGCAAGTTCGTCCGTAGCGCGTCCAGGTCCTCTGCCCGGGTCGCGGAATGCACCACCGTCTGGAACGACCGTTGAATACGCCACTCGAACGCCTCGATCCCGGCGGGGTCGCGCGATACGGAGTCCTTCCGGATGCGGCAACGCGCGAGGCGTTCGGGGAGCATTCGCACGTCGAATCCGGAATCGACGAGCCTCAGCCACATGACCACGTCCGCTTCGACTTCCTCGGATGTGTGCTCGTACCCACCCACAGCGCTCCACGCCTCGCGCCGAACCGCGCCCGTGTAATAGGGGATGTACCCTGCGAGCATCTCGGTCAGTGTCAGAGGGTGCCCTGGGTGCGGTCGTGCCCGGAAGCCGATAGAGCGTAGGTATCCCTTGTGTGTGCCACCGTGATCGTCGAACAGGAAGGCGTCACAGCCCACCGCGTCGACGCCCCGGTCGGCGGCGAGCACCGCCCCCGTGCGCGCACAGAAGTCCGGCATCAGTAGGTCGTCACTGTCGAGCACGCAGAGGTACAGTCCGCGCGCGAGCGCGGCCGCAGCCGTCACACCTCCCTCGTATCCGCGATTCTCCTGTCGTACCAGTCTGATTCGGCTGTCGGATGCGTAGGACTGGACTATCGCCGCGATCTCGTCTGAGCGTCCGTTGTCGACGACGATCAACTCCCAGTCGGTACGGGTCTGGCCGCAAACCGACTCGATCGTCTGCACCAGGTACTGCTCGGTCCGGTAGGCGGTGGTCAGAAAGCTGAATACAGGAAGGGGCCGCGACACGCTCACCGCTACCACCCCAGACCCACGTAACCTTCGCACCGGCGCCGCTCCTCGGCGCCCGGGAGCCTGACGAGGTCGACAACCGTGTGTTGCGCGCCCGCCCGGTTGACCGCCGCCACCACCGCGGGCTCCCTGGACCCGGCGATGAGCACCTCCGCGTGGTCGAGAACTGCGTCGACGTCATCGGTGAGTACCTGACCGATGTGCGGCAACAGTTCCTCGATGAATTCGCGGTTCGCGCCCAACAGCCTGGACAGTGCGACATTGGCATCGCAGATCTTGACGTCGTAGCCCTTGCCGATGAGTCTCTCGGCCAGTTCGACCATCGGGCTCTCCCGCAGATCATCCGTGCCGGGCTTGAACGACAGACCGAAGATGCCGATCCTGCGCTTACCCAACGCGATCACCTGGTCCACTGCGCGCCGCAGGTGCATCTCGTTCGACACCAGCACGTTCGCCAGCACCGGCACTTCGACGTCATGGACTCGAGCGGTATGCATCAGCGCGCGCACGTCCTTCGGCAGACACGACCCGCCGAACGCGAATCCCGGACGCAGATAAGCGGCACTGAGATTCAGTTTCGTGTCGGCGAGGAAGATGTCCATCACAGCGTGTGAATCGAGTCCCAGAGACGCGCAGATGGCGCCGATCTCGTTGCCGAACCCCACTTTCAGGGCATGGAAACTGTTGTCGACGTACTTGACCATCTCGGCGACCGGGATCGGAACGCGGAACCGCGGTCCACCGAGCCCATCGTACAGGCCCATGACCTGCCGCCCACTGCGTTCGTCGCTTTCCCCGACCACCGTCTTGGGCGGATTGAGGAAGTCGCGCACGCTGCTGCCTTCGCGCAGGAATTCGGGGTTGACGCAGACGCCGAAGTCGACTCCCACCCGCTTGCCCGATGCGCGTTCCAGGCGCGGGACGAGTATCTCCTCGCAGGTACCCGGAACCATCGTGCTGCGGTAGACGACGACATGGAAACTGTCCTTGGTGGCCAGGGCAGCACCGATCTCGTCGGTCGCACGTTCGAGATAGCGGGTGGCCAGCCCTCCCCCCGGCGCGGACGGGGTGCCGACACAGACCATCGTGACGTCGCTCTCGAGGACGGCGCGGGCGGGGTCGTCACTGACGGTGAGCAAGCCCGATTCCACGACCTCGGCGATCAGCTGGCCGATCCGCTCTTCGAAGACCGGGGTCTGACCTCGGCGCAGGAATTCGATCTTCGAGGAATTGACGTCGACCCCGACCACGGGGAAACCCCGGGATGCCAGGCATGCCGCGGAAACACACCCGACATAGCCCAGCCCGAAGACACTCAGGGCCATCCGCCGCTCGGATGGGCGTACGTACAATTCGGTCGCGCTCATGTCAACCGCCAACACCAGTAGGGGTCTCAAGGTTTGCTAGTAAAGCACATTCCATACTACGTCCCTGTTTTTGACTGTGGTTCCAATCGCGTAGTTGATTTTGACTCGATTGACCGCATTTCTCTCTCGCCATCTCACGGTGAGGGACCCATCACGAACAGCAAGGGTGAGGCCTTCGGCCCACGCGCCGCGCTCGTCCATCGGGTTGAGCACCGTAGCGATCACAACCGGCACGTCGCCCGTGCAGCACCCGCCGACCACCCATGACGGCTCTCTCGACTCCAGCCGGCGCGACCACCACCCGAGGCCGTCCTGGGTGTCGCCTCGCACCTCGTGCGGAATCAGCTCAGTGCTGGCGGCGTGGACCAGCTGGAGAATCGGTGCCCCACCGCGGCTGGCCAGGTGACCCCCCTCGACCGGTGTCACGTCCAGCGACGGCGACAGCGGCCACGACGTGCGCACCTCGTGGCGGCCTCGGCCTGCAATGAGGTCGACGACGAGGACGCTGCCGCGATCCGGCGGCGCGATGAGCCACCTCCGATGCACCACCGGCTTCGAGAGCCTCCCGTAGCCGCTGTGTTCGGCATCGACGACACCGCGCTCGAGGTCGACCGACCGCACCCGTACGCGGGCGTGCTCCGTCCACAGAAACGGCCCGCCGACGACCGATTGGTCCAGGCCGTCGACACACACCGTCGCGTGAGCGCGAGTGCCCCGATGAGCAGCGCGCCAGTCCGGGTGCCTGTAGTAGCTGCCGGTGCCGGGATCGCCTATCACGTCCTCACCGTCGATGCTCACCGTCACCGCGAGGGCGTCGGCGTGCCCGTGCGCAGCGAGCGAGAGGTATCCGAGCGGGCCGACGTCCATGGTCAGGCGCCGAGCGCCGGCGCGCAGCACCACCAGACCGCCGTCCGGAGCGAAGAAGCTGCGAGGACCGGTTTCCGAGAGGGCCTCAGATCCGGAAACTTGTTCTGTGCGAGCGTAGTTCATCCAGGCCGCCGACAGCGTCGTCCTGCCCACCCGACGTGCCGCCGCGTTGCGGGTCACCGCGGCGACCGTGCCGAGATGATCTCGAACCGTGCGCACCGGCTCGGCGCCGAGCCGGAGCGCGAAGCCCTCGTCGTCATCTCCGTAGCGTGGCGCCGGGTCACGATCACCGACGACTGCTGCGATGAAGTCTGCGCTCCTGTCGACGGCAGCGATCAACTCCTGTGGTGGTCGACCGTCACGAAGCGTCAGCAACGCGGCCACGGTGAGCAGCAGTTCCGACGTGAAGATCTGGTATCCCACCGACTGCTCGGCGCCTGCGCCGTCGGGCAAGATCTGCCGTGCCGCCTCGGCGGACAACACACGGATTGCGTCCTTCTCCCAGGACTCGGCGCGGGCCAGTTCCGGCAGAAGAATTGCCACTGTGGCAACGCCGGCCATTTCCCCGACGAGGTGGTTGTTGGCCGAGCTGAACTGCGAACGCTCGTCCCAGCAGCGACGGGCAGACTCGGCGAGCAGACGGACGACAGCCCGAAATCTCGCGGTCGTCAACCCCGGCGAATCCCGCAGCCCCTGGAGTGCCACCGCGACCGAGATCGAGCGCACGCCCGCCTCGAAGGCACCACGCCATCCGATGCCGAGGCCCGGTGGATTCTGTTCGATCCACGAGTCGAGTTGACGAAACGCCGCGTCACTGAATCGCTCCTCACCGGTGAACAACCATGCCTCGGCGAGCCAGGGCAGATGCTGGAGTCGATTGAGCTCCCAGATCCACTTCGGATCGCCGTCCGCCGTGCGGTGGTTGATTCGGGATGCGGGCACGGCGGGCCAGCTCACTTTCGAAAGCGGGTCGTAATGCCAGTCGATCGGCTCCGGCAGCGTCACTTCGGGGTGACCGAAGTACGAAAATCGCCCGCAGCCCACACGCTCGGCGGCCGCGATCACCTGCCCGACCGCGGCCGGATGTGTACGGGTGATCTCGGCGGCCCGGCCGCGGTCCAGAAGTGCCGGCCGGCCGGCGCATTCCCGGAATCTCGCCAATGCGGCGTCCCAGTCCGGTTCCGACCCCAGCAACTCGGGGTCACCGGTCTCGTCGCGCCCGCTGAGCGGAAGCAGGCTCCGACCGGCCCGACTCGCGCGCCACGCCACCTCGCGCGGTCCCATCGTCTGCAATCGGCGCACGCGCCAGAGGAGTTGACTCACGGCGTCCTCCTTGCGAATACGGGAACCTCGTGCGGCAGGTGACAAGGTGCCGTCGGGCGTGTCAAGCTGACTCGGTGTCCGGCATTCTCGCTTTCCGGCGTTTCGGCCGCTTCCGGTTCGCCCTGACGGTGGTCATTACAGCCGTCGGACTGATCGTCGCGTGCTCTACGCCCGTGGAAGAACCTCGCGCGCCGGCGCCCGCGCCCAGCGATCCGCACTCCCTGACGTTCCCCAGGACTGCAACGTATTTCCTGAATCAGCAGGAACTTCCGCCCGTCGAGGAGCTCGCTCGATACGACGTGGTAGTCATCGACAACGAGTGGGCGAACCGGGAGCCGCGCGAGTACTTCGACGAACTCCGTCACGCGAACCCACGCCTCCGGTTGCTCGCCTACGTGAATGTGGTCGACCATCCCGATCAACTCGGCACGGAGGCGTATTGGGCCAACCGATACGCGCTGTGGCAGTTCGACCAGAACGGCGAAAGCGCATTCCCGGAACCATGGCTGGCGCACACAGCGGATGGCGCGCCGGTCAGCGAGTGGCCGAAGTCGACGATGACCAACCTCACGGACCAGGCGCCACGGATCGACGACCAGGTCTTTGCCGAGTACGCCGCGAACTGGGTGGTGGACGACGTCTGGTCCGCAGGGGTGTGGGACGGCATCTTCCTCGACGTCTGGGGCGACCGGATCTACAGTGCGGACCGAGACCGTTGGGACATCGATTCCGATGGAACCAACGAACCGGACGATGCGATCTACGGGTTCGGAAACCCCTGGGAGCGCGGCGTGAACCTGGCCGAACAGATCATCCGGCAACGAATTCCGGACGCCATCCTGGTCGCGAATGGAGACCGGACCCTGCTGGCGCAACAACTCGACGGCCGGGCGTGGGAGAAATTCGCAGACCCGAGCGCCGACCGGAATCCTATGTTCGACATCGAGCAGTATGTCAGTCTGACCGCCGAGGGGGACCACCGTCTGCCCGGCCTGGCGATGACGATCGACAGGCTCGGTCCCGCACCGCATTCGGCACCGGACTTCCAGCGTGCCCGATATTTCCTGGCGGCGACGTTGCTCCAGGACGGATTCTGGGCCCCGATGGGCGCCGACTACGACGAGCCGGCCTACTTCGACGAGATGGACGGTGGCGGACTCGGCCCCGGTTACCTCGGGCACCCCCTGGTGGCCAACCCGTCGCCGGCCGCCCTCAACGATCCGTACGCGGACGGGGTCGGGTCGCTTGGCCACGGCCTCTTCCGTCGCGACTTCGAGCACGGCATCGTCCTGCTGAATACCGACGACAAACCGCGAGAAGTGCAGCTCGAGACTCCCTTTCGGCGACTTCACGGCACCCTGGATCCGAACACCAACAACGGGGCCACAGTGACGTCGGTGACCCTCCAGCCGAGCGACGGTCTCGTGCTCTCGCGCGAGAACCCGTAGCCGCATCCGGTCTCTCATCGCATCACTCCCTCGACCGCGAAGAGCCGCGCGTAGAAGTCGGTGAGCGCCCGGCGCGACGTATCCCACGACAGCTGCTGCTCCACCCGAGCCCGGCCGAGTTCGCCCATCCTCCGACGTTTCCGGGGGTCCCGCAACAGCTCGTCGATCCCAGCCGCGAAGGCCGATTCGTCATTGGCCGGGGCGTAGACAGCGGATTCCCCCGCCGATACTCGCGACTCGACGAGTTCGAACGAGACGAGTGGCCGCCCCATCGCCATGTACTCGACGACCTTGTTCATCGTCGACACATCGTTCAACGGGTTTCGTGGGTCAGGCGCAAGACAGACGTCGGCGGTCGACAGACACCGCTGCACGAACTCGTCGGGGACCCGGCCGGTGAATTCGACCGTGTCCGTGAGCCCGAGCTTCTCGCTGAGGGCGACCATGTTGTCGAAGGCGTCCCCCGCGCCCATGAAGATGCAGTGGAGGTCGTCACGGCCGATGCCGTCCCGCAGGTGAGCGAGGGCGCGCAACGCATAGTCGACGCCGTCCTGCGGGCCCATCACCCCCAGGTATGCCGCGAGATACCGCTTGCCCCGCCTCAGGCTCGGATCGGGGGCTCGGCGGACGAATCGACTCAGATCGGGCGCACTCCGGACGACGGTGACCCGCTCCGGCGCCAGATGACCGCGCTCGAGTGCAACCCGCCGATAGCTCTCGTTCGTCGAGATGACGGCGTCGGAGGTGGCCAGTGTGAGCCGTTCCAGGAGTCGGGTCGCCCAGTAGAGCATCGCGCCGCCTCGGGGAAACCGGGACAGGAAGAGTTCGGGCACGAGATCGTGGTGGTCGAACACGAACTTGGCACCGACCGGGCGAAGCAGCGCAGCGACGAGGAACAGCAGATCGGGCGGATTGCAGGCATGGACGGCATCGACCCGATCTTCACGGCGCACCCGAAGCGCGAGCCGCGTGGTGTGCCACAACGCCAGCCCGTACTCCCGCAGATAGCCCAACGGCCCACCTTCCGCGGCGCGCAGGGGATAGCGGAGAATACGGACCCCGTCGATCGTGACGTCCGGCTCCCTGTCCTGGGTGGTCCCCATCGGGCAGATCACTGTGACGCGATAGCCGGCCTCCACCAACGCAGTGCTCTCCTGCCACACCCGGCGGTCGAACGGTACCGAAAGATTCTCTACCAGAATCAGAATGTGCCGACTCATCACACCTCCACAACTTCGGTGAGCAGACGCTCGAATCCTCGCGCCGTGTCTTCGATCCGGTACTGCTGTTCCGCCCGTGCACGCCCCGACCGCCCCTGCCGAGTGCGCAGCCCCGGGTCCGCGGCCAGAGCGAGGAGGCGCTGCGCCATCGCACGCGCATCTCCGACCGGCACCACGTAGCCCTGTTCACCATCGGTGACCATGTCTCGCAGGCAACCGCAGTCGGTGACCACGAGCGGCACGCCCGCGGCCATGGACTCGATCGCGATGATCGGCACTCCCTCGTGCACCGACGACAGACAGGACACGTCGAGGCCCGGCAGGAGTTGTTGCACGTCCCGTCGCACGCCCATGAAGCGTGTACGATCGGCAATCCCGAGTTCATCCGCAAGAGTGCGTAATTCAGCCTCACGTTCTCCACCACCGATCACGACCAGCCGCACCCGCACACCAGACTTCGCCACGGAAGAAACCGCTTCGAAGAGCATCTGGTGCGCCTTCTGATCGCTGAGCCGACCGACGATACCGACGACGAAGTCCCGCGGGTCGAGACCCAACGCGGCCCTGGCAAGCTCGGTGTCGGTGTTTCGCGGCAACGGAGGCAGCACGATCCCGTTCGGAATCACCACCTCGCGTGTGCGTCGCCAGGCGAAGCGCCCAACCCCCTCTTCCCGGCGTAGGTACTCGCCTTGTCGAGCGGCGAGCAGGACGAGCGCGTCGGACAGCCACAGCGTTTCCACGGTGGAGCGCGGCAGGCAGCGCTTTCCGACCGACGTCAGGTCCATGTCGTGGGCGGCGACGATGTTGGCACGCGCTCCCGCCAGCCTTGCCGCAATTCGCCCCAGCGCCAGTGCCGCTCGATGATGATGAGTGACCAGCACCACGTCCGTGCGATCGCGTCGCAAGCTGCGGACCAACCGTGGCAGGGTTCGAACGTCGTAGCGGCCCGTACGCCCCAGCACTTCGACGTCGAATCCGGCCCTGCGGAATTCGTCGCCGAGGGGCCCGGCCTCGCGCAGGCAGATCAGACGCGGTCGGACGATCCGCGGATCGAAGTTCCGGAACAGTTCCAGCATCAGGAGTTCGACACCCCCGACGAACGTCAAGTCCAACACCAGACTGAGCCGGATCGGCCCCGTCGAACGAGGTGGGAGTCGCCCCGCCACCTCCTCGAGCGCGAGTTCGCTCTCGGCGACGCTTGTGCGCAGGCTGAACTCGGACTCGACTCGCGTCCGCGCCGCGAGGCCCATTTCCCGGGATTTCTCGGGATCCGACAGCACTCGTAGCAGCTTCTCGGCGAGCGCACGCGGCGAACGCGGGGGCACGAGGAATCCGGTCGCACCCTCCGTGATCATCTCCGGCACTCCGCCCACCGCGGTACAGACCGCCGGCCGACCCGCGGCCATTGCCTCGAGCAGCGCCATCGGAAAACATTCCACGCTGTACGAGCTCAGGACGAAGACGTCCATCCCTCCGAGCACATCTTTCACATCGCGGCGAGAGCCGGTGAAGACCACATGATCGGCGATTCCCAGCTCACTGGCCAGCTGTTCCAGCTCCCCTCGCATCGGCCCATCTCCGACTACCAGGAACTTCGCGGCCGGGAGCTCGTCGACGACCAACCGTGCCGCGTGCAGCAGCGTGGCGTGGTCCTTCTCGGGCCGCAACGCGGCAAGAATCCCCACCACTCGGTCGAGCGGCCCGATCCCGAACTCCGCGACAGCCGCCCGATCTCCACTCGGATCGAACGCTGCAGGATCCACCCCGTTGTGGATTATTCGGATCTTGTCCGGCGGGATGTGTAAATCGCCTACCAGATAAGGAACTTGCGCCTTCGCCACACCGAAATACGCGCTCGTGACCGGGCCGAGTGCGCGGTCGGCGATCCGCCGAAGGACACTCCTCGTGGTGGTCTCACCGCAGTTGTGAACCCAGACGACCGTCCGTGGAACTCGGGCCAGGACAGCCGCGACACGGCCGAGAGTCTCGGCGTTGAAGCCGCGCACGATCATGATGTCCGGGGAAATCCTGCGCGTCTCACGCACGAGGTCCCAGAGGGCACCGACCGCCTGCAACTTCGTTCGTCCCAACGCCAGGGCGGGAACATCACCGGCCGTCAGGGCCGGATACAGTTCGCCCTCGCTTCCGATGCAGATGACGCTGGGTTCGAACCGTTCTCGGTCCAGTCGGGGGAACAGCGTTGCAGCGTGCCGCTCCGCCCCGCCGACGCGGAGGTCGGGCACCACATGTAACACTCGCAGTGGGCGATCGGCCGTCATCGCCGCACCTCCCGGTAGAGGGCATCGAAACGGCGCCAGACGACGTCGACGTCGAATTCGGCCCGGATGCGCTGCAAGGCCTGGGCTCCGATGCGGATGCGGGCATCGTCGTCGTAGACCACGTGACGCAAGGCTCGCGCGAGCGCATCCACGTCGTCGACCGGAACCAGCACCCCACAACGGTCGTCGATCAGTTCGGGGATGCCCCCCACGTCGCTGGCGACAACGCACAGGCCGTGGGCCATCGCCTCGAGTATCGCCATCGGCTGGCCCTCGTTGCGCGAAGGCAGCGCCAGTACGTGGGAGCTCGCCAACAGTTCGGGCACCCGATCCGGATCGAGCCATCCGAGCACCGTGACGGTGGATCCCACCGACAGCTCATCGACCCTGTCTCGCGCGCGCTGTACTTCGCCGTCACCGGCGATCGTCAGTCGAGCACGCTCGCCTCCGTCGCCGACCATCTTCGCCCACGCGTCGAGCAACGTGAAGGTCCCCTTGCGTTCGCCGATGCAGCCGAGGAACAGCACGTTCACCGGTTCACTTCCGGACGGCTGCCGTACCGGACGGCAAGGCCGAACTGCATTGGGAACAGAGACGATCCGTGCCTGTGGCGCAATCCGCTCGAGGCGCTCCGCCCAGCAGCCGCCGAGCGCCACCACCACGTCCGCACCGGTGAGGGTGGCGCGGATGATCGTCTGCAATGGGCGCGGCGATCTGCTGTAGAACTGATGGAAGTCGGAACCGTGCACGTGCATCACGATCGGCACCCGGAAGAGTCGACAGATCCAGGCAAGGATCGCCTTCCGAACGAAGCTGCCGGCGACGGAGGTATGAAGATGGACCACATCCGGCCGGTCGAGAACCAGAGCAGCGACGAACGCACCCAGCCCTGCCGCGAACACCACGATTCTCGTCGCGACCGTCCCGTTCCGGTGAGTGCTGACATGGCGAACGTTCCACGCTTCCCACAGCGGAGTGCCTTGCATCGTTCGGACAAAACTTGCCACACCGCCCCGGGTGGAAGTACTGGTAGATGCCCACAGGGCCCGCTGCCGCTTCATCTGTGTACCTGCGCTGGGAATGATGCAGACCCGCGTCGATGCGGATCAGGTGTCAATTGGTCCGCGGGAGCCCGCTCTGCCCAGCCGATTGCGATACCGACGAGCAGCATCACGACCGCGTTCGGAAAATCGAAGAAGCGGAGGTCCACCGTGAGTCCGGAGATCACGAGCACAACGAAGGCCATCATCGCCACAAGCGCGAGACGCCTCCCACACAGACCGTCGGCCGGCAACACCTGGAATGCGTGGAAGAGACCACTGGCCATCAGAAAAAGCACCGCGAGCCACAGAACCAACCCGATCAGCCCCAGTTCCGCCGCGATACCGAGCTCATTGAAGTGCGATGCGATTCCGAAGCCGCGAATCCATGGCACGTCGGGTGCCCACTGCTGGTGATGGTACGTGTTCATCGCGGTGAAGCGCCCGATCCCCCATCCTGCCAACGGTTTCTCCTGGATTGCCCAGAACGCCGTCTGCGCAGTGTTGAGGCGATCCTGCAGTTCGTCGGGTGAGCCGACGCCACCCGCGGAACGATCGCTGCTGATGAAGGTCGACCATTTGATGGCCACGGCGGCCGCGGCGACCCCACCGGTCACGACGAATCCTGTCCGAAATCCCTTGGCAAGCACAGCTCCGATCAACACCACGACAGCGAATGCCAGCCACACGACTCGCGTGTGGGTGAGATAGACGCCGTAGGCGGACGCTGCCGCGATACCCATGGCCAGAATCCGGCTCCACCGGGGTTCACTGCGCGTTGAGGCCAGGAGGAGCGCCACGATGAAGCCGAGGATCAACACCACGCCGTTGACCACGGGCTGGTCGAAGATGCCGACGGCTCGCCCCTCCCAACTCGGAGACTCGACTATGTAATGGGGCCAGACGAGTGCAGTCGGACCATGAAACTGCAGAATGCTCATCACCGCCGAGTAGGCCCCGAGCGACACGATCGTCCACAGAAGGAGCCGGACTGCAGACACCCGGTCGAACGTGTACCGCCCCACGAGAAACATGGTGAACGGAATGATGGTGCCGGTCAGCACGAATCGCGGTACGGAGAGTGCTTCGCCGGACACGGGGACCACGGAGCCGAAGGGGTGCGAGGAGAACATCGACATGATGTTCCAGGTGACGTAGAGAACCATCGCACATTCGATGACGCCCAGACGCGGAGCGCGGTCGGTTCCCCGGGCAATCCAGATCGCCCACGCTCCCACCACCCCGAGGAACGCCAGGACGAAGGGATCCACCGGCAGAATGCTGGGTAGGGCGACCCGAAGAAACGTGGTAACCAGCAGCAGAAGCACAGCGACCACCGGATCGCGCAGTCCCGAGATGACGAGAACACTGCCGATGGCGCCGAGCAAGAGAAGCACACCGAATTGAGTCGGCACCTTCGCGGCGGCTGCGAGGACAATCAGCAACGCCACGGGGAACGCGACGCCCGGCAGCCATCGGGGGGTCACTCCACCCGTTGGCGAAACACTGGTGGGGTCGGCGGAGTGCGGTGCCAGTCTCATAGTGGTCAGGTCACGGATGCGCGGTCTGATCCGAGGTGGACTCGCGGACCTTCAGCATGTCGACCTTGTCCAACTCGTCGGTCTCGGCCGACTCATCCAACTCGGCGGACTCATCCGAGTCGGCCGACTCGGCGGACTCGTCCGTCGGCGGGGTCGGCGCAGTAGGTCGCGTGCACCGGGGATCGATGATGACGGCGCCGAGTAACCTCGACTCCACCTGCCCGAGCAGCCGACATGCCTCTACCGTCTCGGGGACACGCGTGGTCCCCCGTTCGACGACGAGCACCACCGCGTCCGCTGCCGCGCAGATCACCTGCGCCTCAGCTGCTTCCGTGATCGGCGGAGCCTCGACGACGACCACGTCGGCAACACTGTGTGCCTGCTGGAGTAGCTTTCCGAACCGCTCACGGGTGAACAGCGCGTAGGGATCACCGTGCCCGGTCCCGGTCGGCATTTCCAGAACTACGCCAGGTTCCGCCTGGTGGATGAACTCGGCGATCGCCGGTGGGGTGACCGCGCCGAGGAAATCCGCGACGCCCGGAGGTTCATCGACGTTCGTTGCGCGCGCGGAACCGCTCAGATCCGCCCGCAGGATCAGGGAGCGTTCACCCTGGATCGCCCTGTGCTCTGCAATTGCCCGCGCAACCTGAGCAACCCCCGCGGTACGTCGCGGCGCGGCCACCACGAGCGTTGCCGGGCGGGGAAGATCGGCCAAACCGATAATGTTTGCCAAACGCCGGAATTGCTCCTCTCGACCCCTCTCCGCCCGAGGTTTCCCGCCGCGCGGTACCTCGACCAAGGTCTCCACGCCGACCTTCCCACGCAGGTCGTCGGCGGTCCTGAGGCGCTTCGACACCGCATCCAGTGCAAGAGCTGCAACGCAGCCGAGTATCAGGCCGCCGAACAGCCCGAGCAGCACGTTCCGCGCCAGAGATGGGCGTTCCTCTGCGACTCCTGCGGCGAGCTGTTGGTCCTGCAGCTCGTTTGTCGTGTCCAACTCGATCGCAGTGATCCGGTCCTGGAGTTGCGCCATTGCGACGGCGTCTGCTTCGGGGGACGAACGCTGCTCGTCGAGCTGTTGCCTGAGCTCCGCGAGGGTGCCGGCCCTACCTGCGAACCTGACGGCATTGACGTCGTCCCGAAAGGCCCCGGCCATTGACGTTGCCGCGGATGCCGCGGTTTCGGGGTCGTCCGCCGTGGCGTCGATGTAGAAGATCGGACTCGCTGCGGCCATGCTGGCGGCGAAGGTCACATCGTCGGGAACGTCCGCCTGAGCACGAATCCGCTCCTGGTAGGGCCCGTTGTTGAAGTAGTCGACATACCCCACCACCAGGATTGCGTCCTGCTCGGGAGCCCGGCCCGGCGAGGAGACGATCAGGGCCGCCCTGCCCGTGTAGCTGGTCCCGGCTTCCCTCACTGCTGCGACCGCCCCGAGGACCGCCAGCGCCGTGACGACGAGCACCAATACACGACGGCGCCAAATACGCTCGATCTGAACGTTCAACGTGCTGGTCACGCGTCCCTCCCACCAACGGGTTGCGGAGAATCGCACGTCCCCGCTGTGATGTCGGCCGGCTCGGCACACCATCGTCCAACCGACGGCGCCGATCCGAAACGTCGACTTAGCGATTCCCGACCTGAAGATTAATTTACAACATCTACGAGGACATGCGGTATGGTTTTAGCCAATTTTCCATAATTTACGTTTGCCGGATGGAGCCGAGTAAAATCGACGGCCAGAGGTGAGGTCGTTGGATCTTCCGAGAACAAGAGTTGCAGTCGTCGCGGCCGCGAGGTTCCACCTCCGGCCACTACGCCGAATTCGGGTGGCACGCCGAGCCCCGGACCTACGCCTCGGCCCGGTAGCCGTCGCCGGCCACGAGGTGGCGCTCCGTTCCCCGCGATTGTCCGATGCGACTGCGTGGCGGGAAATCCGGCTGCGGGATCGGCGTCTGATCGAACCGTATTGGGTCAGTTCTCCATTGAGCTGGCAAGAGCGCCACACCGAGACGGTCTGGGTGGACGAATGCCTGCAGTCACGGAAAGCCGCTCGCGCCGGACTCGCGCTGCCGTTGGTGGTCGAGATCGACGGTCACTTCGCAGGGCAATGCAATCTCGAGCGCATCGACTTGCGCACGAAGACCGCGGAGTTGGGCATCTGGCTCGACGCACAGGTGACCGGCAAAGGTGTGTGCTCTGTCGTGGGCGTGCTACTCGCGAAGTACGCGATCGACACATTGGGACTACGCCGAGTCACCGCGCCCATCTGTGTGGACAATGCTGTGGCCGCGAGGCGGGCTGAGCGCATGGGCATGCGACGCGAGGGCACCATGGCCAGCTTCCTCGACGTCGGCGGCCACCGTAGAGATCACGACATGTGGGCGATCACGTCGGATATGTGGATCGCCTCGAGCACCGGCGACCAGCATCCCGACAATATCCAATATTGACGGCGCCCCGGGCATGCATGCACTCGGTGGCGCGGGACTCGGCCGGAACACGAACGGCGCTTTACCGTTCCGGCGCCCGGTTCCGTTGTTCCGACTCTACGAGCGCGAACACGCGCTCGAACGCCTGCTTGCTCGCACACACCTGCGCGCGTGCCTCCGCACGCAGGTCGGACCGCAGACGCGGGGCCTCCCTCCACATGCGATGAACCGCACGCGTGAGCCGTTCGTCGAGCCCGTCCTCAGCGAGCTGAATTAACTCGACACCGCCGGGGAACATCCCGCTCAGGCCACCGAGTTTGTCGTCGTAGTAACGCGATGTCGACAGTCCCACAACCGGAATTCCCTGGGCAAGAGCGAAAACCGCAACGTGGTATGCGCCGGTGACGAGTACACGACATCGCGCCACCTCGGACACCAGGTCCCGGGCACTGGCGAAGCGCCCCACCGTGGGTCTCACGATCGGGAACCCGTCGACCAACGGCATCGTCGAGTGACGATCCTCGGCCTCGTATTCGGAGACGATCAGCGGGACGAGACCGGCGTCGACCGTGCCGGCGAACCCCCTCACCACGCGACCGACGACATCTTGCGCCCTGTCCGTGACCGGGGAGTATCCGGCAACGCGAAGGCACACCCCGATGTCTGTTCCGATCGTGTCCGATTGCATGCCGTAGGCCAACTCCACCGCATCGTCCCCAGTGACCACGACCCTCTCGGAACGCACGCCGAGCGACCGCAGCAGAGCCGGACCTCGCTCTTCCTCGCGGACCGCGATGAGGTCGACCTTGGGCAAGACCTGCGTGGCATGAGCGAGCAAGTGTTCCCCGGTGAGCGGTCCGATGCCCTGACCGCACATCACGGTCGGAATGTGCAGGTCAGCTGCGCGCTCGAGCAGATCGAGGGTGCGGTGAGCCTGGTAGGGATCCACATCGGTCATGTAGCCGCCGCCCATGGCAAGCACCAGTGAGGCCTCGCGAACGGCCGTCGGAATGCGCGGAATGCGCCCGGTTTCGTCCGGCACGGCGGCCGGTGCGCGAAGAGAGTCCCGTACCCTGCGCGCGTAGCGCCGTGGACGATCCGAGACAGCCCACCAGCCCGCCGAGACCGGGCCTACCAACCGGGGCCCGGCGTACGCAGGTACCTGCCACCACGGTCCGGACCGTGACCATCTGCTCCCACGTCGATAGGTGACCGGCTCGGCGGCCGGAGCGAACGCGCGCAGCAACGACGGTGCGTAGGTCAGAACGCCGAGCCGCGCACCCGGCCATCGCTCACTCAGTCGCCGGACGGTGACGTCGAGGATGGCGAGGTCACCTCGATTGGTAAGCCAGTACTCCCCGTTCTCGATCAATACACGCACGGTCGAACTGTCGATGCCCGTCGAGTCGGCCTCATAGTTCGCCATTACTGTCCTTGAACGGTCCGGAGAGATATCGCGTACGGCTCCAGTCTCGCGCAGCAGCGCCGGGCCGACAACAGTCTCGTCAGATGCAGCCGGGGAACAGATTTCCGATCGACGCCACTTGCGAGTGCACCCCGACGGGGAGAGACTCGTCTCGACAGTACCGCACACTTGTAGGCGCTGCACCCTCCACACCCCGGAGTTCGGCTATGTCGATTGCACGCGACGACGGCTCAGCCCGCAGGTCGTTCACACGCTCCAACGAACTGCAGTCCCGGCTGAACAGACTGGTCCCGGGCGGCGCGCACACCTACGCGCGCGGCCCCGACCAATATCCGGACTTCATGGCGCCCGTTCTCGTTCGCGGTTCAGGTGCGCGTGTGTGGGATGCCGACGGAAACAGTTTCATCGAATACGGCATGGGTCTGCGGTCGGTGACGTTGGGGCACGGCTACCGTCCTGTCACGGACGCCGTGTGTGCCGCGATCGCCGATGGGACGAACTTCAGCCGGCCGACCGAGCTCGAACTACATGCCGCGGAGGATTTCCTCGAACTGGTCCCCGCCGCGGACATGGTGAAGTTCGCCAAGAACGGGTCGGACGTCACCACCGCCGCGGTCCGCCTTGCACGGGCGGTGACGGGTCGAGAGGTGGTGGCCATCTGCAATCAACCCTTCTTCTCGGTCGACGACTGGTTCATCGGCACCACCGCGATGAACAATGGCGTCCCGCCCGATGCCGCTGCCAGATCCGTCGGCTTCGCGTACAACGACCTCGCCTCGCTCAGCGCACTATTCGACTCGAATCACGGTCAGATCGCCTGTGTCGTCCTCGAAGCCGCCACCGCGACGGCGGAGCCGGAACCTGGCTTCCTGCAGGGGGTCCGCACCCTCTGTGACAAACATGGCGCACTGCTCGTCTTCGACGAGATGATTACCGGATTCCGCTGGTCGGCCGGCGGTGCACAGTCGGTCTACTCGGTCGAACCCGACCTGTCGTGCTGGGGAAAGGCCATGGGCAACGGCTTTCCGATCTCGGCCCTCGCCGGTAAACGTGAGTACATGGACCTAGGGGGCCTGAATACGGATCGCGAACGGGTGTTCCTCCTGTCGACCACGCACGGCCCCGAGTGCGCCGGACTGGCGGCCTTCCGAGCGGTCGTTCACGTCTACGCCACCGAGGATCCGATATCGCACATGGTGCAGTCGGGACAGCGCTTGGCCGATGGTGTCAACGCGGCCGCAGCAGAGCTGGGTATCGCAGACTACGTCCAAGTGATCGGCAGGCCATCCTGCCTCGTCTTCGTCACCCGAGACCCCGAACGTCGGCCATCGCAGGAGTTCCGCACGCTCTTCCTGCAGGAACTGCTGTCGGGCGGGGTGCTCGGTCAATCGTTCGTCACATCCGCGGCACACACCGCGGCGGACATCGCCCACACCCTCGAGGCGACCCGCCGCGCCCTGCAGATCTACAGCAAGGCAATCGAATCCGGCAGTGTCGCGGAATTCCTCCGTGGACGGCCCGTCGCCCCGGCCCTCCGCCGGTACGCCGCACCCCGCAGAATCGGCCCGTCGGACTAGTCGCCCCATTCGCCGCGGAGGCGCTCCGCGGTTTCTACACCCTACTTCCCCTGTGAAATAACCGGTTTGGGTTCGCAACGTCCAGATCCGTCGCAATGTGATTCAGAGGGCGAGACCATCGGCTATCGCCTACAGTGCCCCCTCCTCGGTGGCACACCGGAATCCCGCGTGGAAAACGACACCGGTGGGTTGCATCCCTTCCCGGTAGTAGCCCTCTTTGTAATAGACGGTGGCCGTGCCGGGGATCAGCGTACGGACGAAATAGGTGTCGGCACCGTTGGAGAAGGTCTGCCGTACGCCGTTGAGCCACAGCTTGATCCATCCGGTCGCGTCCGATGCCGACCAGTTGATCTGCATCTTCACGTCGTGCCAACTCCCCACGTCCAGTGGGGTGTCGAAGATGGACAGCGTTTCCAAATCGGCGCCGGGAACCGACTGCTTGTTGACGACGAGCGACCAGTAGCCGTTCCGCTCGCTCACATACCACCCGATCGGTGGGCTTCCGATACTCACGTCCTGGTGCCACTGGTTCGTCAGCCCCCACCCCAGGCCGGCGTGGTTCTGCGGAAATGTGGAGTCGAATTTGGTGGCGAACTGATACCAGCGTGCCTGGCCCTCGAAGCCGCCGGTCTCGTTTCCGGCCGCCACCTCGGAACGCTCACCTCCCCCGAACGACGGAGCGTCGCCACCGCGGACCTCGAAGCGAGCGGCCTGGCCATACGTCGCGTCAGGAACGATGCTCGCGGAATAGGTGGGGACGTAGCCCGTTCCGGGGCCGTTGTAGCTCTTGTTCTGCACCGACGGCCATTGGAAGAAGTTGCCGCCGCTGTAGTCACCTGTGAAGACCCGCGCCGCAGCGGTGGGGGTCGGCGCGGCGCTTGCCGCTACCGTCACCGCAAGCGGTGTGACGGACATGGCGATGACGACGGCCGCAACGGCCACGCGCGAAGGAAACGCAGGACGCGAGCGGAACATGGTGGCTCCATCACTTTGGGTGAGCGCGGCCTCCCACAGCCTTCTGTCCGCCCCCAACATAGGCAAGAGAGCTATCCATCACTTTGATGATGAGCGTACTCAGCCTGACATCTGGAATCCAGTGGCTCCGGTCAGCGCAGCAGGCGCCGCGAGGCGAACTGGCGGAAGTACACGAGCTTCGACGGCTCGACCAGACCGGGAAGGATGAAGTACCAGACCCGTTCCATGCGGCGCGGAAGTTCGTCGAACGCGCCGGTCGCGCTCGCGACGACGTGGGCCCCAGGAGCGACCCGAGTAGGAACGTGGAGAGCGTGGTCGTCGAGACGTCGTCCTCCGCGAGGATGTCGCCCTCCTCGACCGCGCGGGTGACGAGTCGTTCGAAACCCTGCTGCCACGACGCCACGACGTTGCCGTGCGTTCCCTGGTAGTCGCCGATCTCGTGCTGCAGTCGCAACATCGCGGCAACGATCGGATCGGAACTTGCCGCCTCGATCGCCACGTAGGACAGGGCGACGAGCGCCTCCATTGCCGGCGTCGGCCCGTCGCTCACGGACGTCATGCCTGCTGTGAGACGGATCTGTCCCTCGTCGATGACACCTCGGGCGAGGTCTTCCTTCGAACTGAAGTGGAAGTACAACGCACCTTTGGTCACACCCGACTGCTCGATGATCTCGTTGAGACCCGCATTCGCGTAGCCGAGCCTCAAGAACACGTCGGCCGCCGCCATGAGGACCGAAGCCCGAGTTACCTCTGCTCGAACCTGTCTCGCCATCGACTGCCTCCCGAACAACCCCCCCGACGGGGCGCGCAAACTCCAGCGAACCCTAGCACTTGACAGGCTCCGCCCTCCGGAAGTTGAACCGCGAGTCCGAAAACGAGAACACGTTCATCGAGGAGGGGTGCGGGGCCGATCGGTGCCCAACTGCGGATCGGCCTCCAGATTGGTCAGCCCGTTCCAGCACAGGTTCACGAGATGCGCGGCGACGACCTCCTTCGGCGGCGTCCGCTCGTCCAGCCACCAGGTAGCAGTGGTGGACACCATTCCGACCAGCGCCTGCGCGTACAGCAGGGCCAGATCCGGATTGAAGCCGCGCCGCGAGAAGTCGCCGGCGAGGATGTGCCCGACCTGGCCGATGGCCTCGTTGAGCAGGCTCGAATACGTTCCGTCGGGTGCCGCCACCGGCGAGTCGCGGACGAGGATGCGGAATCCGTCGGTGTGCTCCTCCACGTAGGTGAGCAGCGCCAGCGCCACCCGCTCGACCCGGATCCGGGAACGGTTCTGCTTCAGCGACGACGTCACCATCTCCAGCAGCCGCGACATCTCCCGATCCACGACAACGGCGTAGAGGCCCTCCTTGCCACCGAAGTGCTCATAGACGACCGGCTTGGAGACGTGGGCCCGCTGCGCGATCTCCTCGATCGACGTGGCCTCGTAACCGCGCTCGGCGAACAGGGCACGACCGATCTCGATCAACTGCTCCCGGCGTTGCGTACCGGTCATCCGGGTGCGCACCGCTCGCTCGGGGGTCGCGTCCACGTCCGTGGGTCGGGGCACCGAGGCACCATCCTTTCCTGACACTCGCGACGACGAAGTGCCGCGGGCAGCGCGGAAACACTGCAGGTAGCACCCACTCTATCGGGACGACCGAGACAAATTTCCGGAGCGGTTCGACGGGCGGCGGGTCGGCATGCGAGGATTCTCTCGCGCAAACGGGCGTGACACCCCGTGTGTGTGGCAATCCGCCGTAGTGTAATGGCAGCACCTCTGATTTTGGTTCAGATAGTTCAGGTTCGAGTCCTGGCGGCGGAGCAGAAGCCTGCGGAGAGAATTCCTGCAGGTGGAGCTGTCGAGAACAGCAAGAGCGGAACGACCCAGAGGGAGCTTCATGCCAGTGCAGACCGCCGTGGTCGTCCTCGCCGCCGGCGCGGGAACTCGGATGCGGTCGAAGACCCCCAAGGTGTTACACACCCTGGGTGGACGCACGATGCTGGCGCATTCCCTGCACGCCGCCGCCGAGGTCGATCCGACACACCTCGTCACTGTCGTCGGTCACGACAAGGAACGCGTCGGCAGGGCTGTCGGCGTTCTCGAGACGGAACTGGGCCGCCCGATCGCGATCGCCGTCCAGGACGAACAGAACGGCACCGGGCACGCCGTCGAATGCGGCCTGGCCGCCCTGCCCGCCGACTTCAACGGAACCGTGCTGGTCACCGCCGCGGACGTCCCCCTTCTCGACGGCCGCACCCTGCACGCTCTCGTCGACGAGCACCGCAGCGAACCCACCCCCGCGGCGGTCACGGTGCTGACGTTCACCGCCCCCGAGCCCCGGGGCTACGGCCGGATCGTCCGTCTCCCCCACGACGGTGAGATCGCCGAAATCGTGGAGGAGGCCGACGCCACGGAGGAGCAGGCAGCGATTACTGAGGTCAACGCCGGTGTGTATGCGTTCGATGCCGAGTTCCTGCGCTCCGCACTCGGGCAGCTCAACGCGAACAACGCGCAGGGCGAGCTGTACCTGACCGACGTCGTCAAGATCGCCCGCGAGGCCGGCGCACCCGTCTTCGCCGCCCACCTGGCCGACTCCGCAAAGGTCGCAGGCGCCAACGACCGCGTCCAGCTGTCGCGGCTCGCCGCCGAGCTCAACCGCCGGACCGTCGAGAGCTGGATGCGAGCCGGGGTCGCCGTCGTCGATCCGGCGACCACCTGGATCGACGTCGGCGTCACGCTGGCTCGCGACGTCACCATCCACCCGGGCGTGCAACTGCTCGGCACCACCTCCGTGGGTGAGGACGCCGTCATCGGTCCCGACACCACCCTCACCGACGTGTCGGTGGGCGAAGGCGCCAGCGTGGTGCGCACCCACGGTTCGGAATCGACGATCGGCGCAGGCGCCACCGTCGGTCCGTTCACCTACCTGCGTCCCGGCACCGTCCTCGGTGAATCCGGCAAGCTCGGCGCGTTCGTCGAGACGAAGAACGCCGACATCGGGGCGCACTCCAAGGTTCCTCATTTGACCTACGTGGGTGACGCCACGATCGGCGAGTACAGCAACATCGGTGCGTCGAGCGTGTTCGTCAATTACGACGGCGTCGGCAAGAGCCGTACGGTGGTGGGGTCACACGTCCGGACCGGATCGGACACCATGTTCGTCGCTCCGGTACAGGTCGGTGACGGTGCTTACACCGGTGCCGGCACGGTGCTGCGTTTCGACGTACCGCCGGGGGCACTCGCAGTCTCCGGAGGCAAGCAGCGCAATATTGAGGGCTGGGTGCAACGAAATCGGCCCGGTACCGCCGCCGCCGAGGCGGCGTCCGCTGCGGAACAGCACCACAGTTCAGATCTGCACGAAACCGAGAAGCAAGATTTAAAGGATGGCATAGAGCAGTGACCGCGAATTGGATCGACAACCAGAAGAACCTCATGCTGTTTTCTGGTCGCGCGCATCCGGAGCTGGCCGAACAGGTCGCGAAGGAACTCGACGTGCGGGTCACCCCGCAGACTGCCCGTGACTTCGCGAACGGCGAGATCTTCGTCCGTTTCGAGGAGTCGGTCCGCGGTTCCGACGCCTTCGTGCTGCAGAGCCACCCGGCCCCGCTGAACACGTGGGTGATGGAACAGCTGATCATGATCGACGCGCTCAAGCGCGGATCGGCCAAGCGCATCACCGCGGTCCTGCCGTTCTACCCGTACGCCCGCCAGGACAAGAAGCACCGCGGCCGTGAGCCCATCTCGGCTCGCCTGATCGCCGACCTCCTCAAGACGGCGGGCGCCGACCGCATCATCACGGTCGACCTCCACACCGACCAGATCCAGGGCTTCTTCGACGGCCCTGTCGACCACATGCACGCCCAGGGTCAGCTCGCCGAGTACATCCGCGGCAACTACGGCACCGACAACATCGCCGTCGTCTCCCCCGACTCCGGTCGCGTCCGGGTCGCCGAGAAGTGGGCCGACACCCTCGGTGGCGCGCCGCTGGCGTTCATCCACAAGACGCGCGACCCACTGGTGCCCAACCAGGTGAAGTCCAACCGCGTCGTCGGTGACGTCGAGGGCCGCACCTGCATCCTCATCGACGACATGATCGACACCGGTGGAACCATCGCCGGCGCCGTGAAGATCCTCAAGGAGGCCGGCGCGGGCGACGTGATCATCGCCGCCACCCACGGCGTCCTGTCCGACCCGGCGGCCGAGCGCCTCGCCGCGTGTGGTGCGCGGGAAGTCATCGTCACCAACACGCTCCCGATCGAAGAGTCGAAGAAGTTCCCCACCCTCACGGTGCTGTCCATCGCGCCGCTGCTGGCTCGCACGATCAAGGAAGTTTTCGAGAACGGCTCGGTCACGTCGCTGTTCAACGGCAACGCCTAGGAGCTTCGCGCCTGTGAGTGGTTGACGAGTCCAGGGACTCGTCAACCACTCACAGGCGTAGCCTTGCCCGTGTGTTCACCGGGATCCCCACCGCTGCTCTCGACTTCTACGAGGACCTCGAGGCAGACAACAGCAAGAGTTTCTGGACCGCGCACAAATCCGTCTACGACCACTCGGTGCGCGCACCCATGACCGCCCTGCTCGCGGAACTCGAATCGGAGTTCGGCGCGGGCAAGGTGTTTCGCCCCTACCGCGACGTCCGGTTCTCGAAGGACAAGACGCCCTACAAGACCCATCAGGGCGGATTCGTCGAGACCCGCCCCGGCGTGGGCTTCTACGTGCAGATCGACGCGGCCGGGCTGTTCGTCGCGGGCGGCTTCTACTCGCACACCCCGCTGCAGGTCGGCCGCTTCCGTGACGCCGTCGACGACGACCGCAAGGGCCGCGAACTCGTCCGGCTCGTGAAGAAGGTCCGGTCGTCCGGTTTCGAGATCGGCGGCGACACGCTGAAGACGCGACCCCGCGGCGTCGCCGAGGACCACCCGCGCCTCGACCTGATGCGGCACAAATCGCTCACCGCCAGCCGCAGCTACCTCTCCCCCGACTGGATCGAAACACCCCGCGCCGCTGACGAAGTGCGCACCGCCTGGCGTTCGATGCGTCCGCTCGTCGACTGGCTGACCACCGTGATCGGCGCCGGAGAATGAAACTTACCGGTCGGGAAAACATGTGCGGCACACAACGTTTCCTCGGCATTTTCCGGGCGTTGGCATGATCTTCGTCACGCTTGTCCGCAGAACCGCAGGTCGTACTTACGGCGATGTGACTCGCACGCGCGAATTCCCCTACTGTGGCTCGTCGTGATCGACGCGCAGACTCTCTCCGGCCCTATCGATATCGCTGCAATTCGAAACGTCCGGCGTTGGTCGCCGGGAGCGTGCGTATGGTGCGGAGACGACAACGCAGTCGAGATGTTCCGTAACGAACCTCGGTGTGGCACTTGCCGCGAGAAGGAAACGGTCATCGACGAGGCCCGCCGCTTCCTGGGCATGTACGGTCTGCGTCCACTCGGCGGCACGTTGCAGTCCGACGACGACGAGGAGCGCGAGCACCGCGTCAACGCCCGCGACGCACGCCGCGACCTCAACGACACGAAACTCTCGGAACTCCCGGATCCGGCCGCCGTGCGCAAGGCCCTCCGCCCCCGGGCTGCCAGTGTGGTGTCGGAGCCGCGCAGCACCGCCCATTCCGGAACGTCGTCGGCCACCGCGGCGTCCCGCCCGAGCGCGTCCCGCACGTCCGCAACGCCGCCGGTGGCACCGGTGCGCACCGACGCCGTCGACGTCGCTGCGCTCGAATCGCGCGTCACAGGCCTGCTCGATCAGCTCTCGACCATCGACGCGCAGATGAATCTGATCGGTGAGCCCGCCGGCCTCGCCGCACGCGCCCGGATCAGCGACCTCGAGAAGCAGCGCGCCACCGTGCTCCGCACCCTCGCCGCACTGGAGAAGGCCCGGATCGCGGCCGGCCAGTAGGCCACACTGCTCGGACTGCCGCAGGGTGATACCGTCGCCCTTCGTGCAGCCCGCCTCCTCTCCCACCGCGCTGGTCATCGACGCGAAGAAACCGCCGATGGGCCCGATGCTGGTGACGCCCAACGCCCGGATCAACGGCTTTCCCGTGCCGCTTCGGTGGGGTCACAACGTCATTCCGACGCCTCCCGGTGTGCACCACATCGAGATCGCGGTCCCGTGGATCTGGGAGCAGGGCAAGGCGCAGATCACCGTCGACAACCGGTATCACCCGGCTCCCCCGGTGTATTACGCGTCGCCGTTCAGCAGTTTCAGCAAGGGCGCCATCGACCATCGGCCGGTGAAGAATCCCGGCCTGCTCGGGTTGCTGCTCATTCTCACCCCGGTACTCGTCGTGATCCTCGCCGTGGTGGCGTTCGCCCTGTTCGGCTAGGTACCCGGCATCGCACCATTGACACTTCTGCCGATGTGTCTCACCATCGATACATGACCGCACATGTGTCGAGCGTCTCGTTCGTGCCGAGGTCCGGACCCACGTGGCGCGCCCCGTGGCAGATGTACGCCGCGCTGCGCGACCACGACCCCGTCCATCACGTCGTCCCCGAGGACGCACCCGGGAACGACTACTGGGTGTTGTCCCGGCACGCCGACGTCTACGCCGCCGCCCGCGACGCCGAGACGTTCTCGTCCGCCGCCGGCCTCACCACGACGTACGGCGAGCTGGAGAAGATCGGCCTGCAGGACAATCCGCCGCTGGTGATGCTCGACCCGCCCGACCACACCGCGTTCCGCCGCCTCGTGTCGAAGGGATTCACCCCGCGGCAGGTCACGGCCGTCGAACCGGCGGTCCGGACGTTCGTGGTGGAGCGCCTCGAACGACTGCGGGAAGCCGGCGAGGGGGATGTCGTGAAGGAGCTGTTCAAGCCGCTGCCGAGCATGGTCGTTGCCCACTACCTCGGCGTCCCCGAGGAGGACCGGGCGCAATTCGACGGCTGGACCGATGCCATCGTCGCGGCCAACGCGCAGGGCGACACGCTGCAGGCGACGAGTGCGGTCACCGATCTGATGGGCTATTTCGGCGGGCTGATCGAGCGGCGGCGCACCGACCCCGGAGACGACACGGTCTCACACCTCGTCGCGAGCGGGATGGGGGCCGACGGCGATCTCACCGGACTGCTCTCCATCCTCGGTTTCGCGTTCACGATGGTCACCGGCGGCAACGACACGACCACCGGAATGCTCGGCGGCGCAGTCCAGTTGCTCACCGAACACCGCGATCAGCGCCGCGATCTGATCGACAACCCGGAGCTCGTCGGCAACGCCGTCGAGGAACTACTGCGGCTCACGGCCCCCGTCCAGGGCCTCGCCCGCACGGTGACCCGCGACGTCGAGATCGAGGGCACCGCCATCCCCGAGGGCCGGAAGGTGTTCCTGCTGTACGGCTCCGCGAACCGCGACCCGCGCCGGTTCGGACCGGATTCGGAGGAGCTGGACGTGCGCCGCAGACCGACGCAGATCCTCACGTTCAGTCACGGGGCCCACCACTGTCTGGGCGCGGCCGCGGCCCGGATGCAGGCCCGGGTCGCGCTGGAAGAACTGCTGGCCCGCTGCCCCGACTTCACCGTCGACATCGACGCCGTCGTCTACGCCGGGGGCAACTACGTGCGCCGCCCGACGAGCGTCCCGTTCCGGGTGCGCGAATGAACGCCGACTGGATGCGCGACGAACGCCCCCGCCTCGCCGCCGAGCGACTTCTCGACGTCGCCGCGCAGCTGTACGTCGAGAAGGGCATCACCGCTGTCGGCATGGCCGACGTCGCCCGGGCGGCCGGATGTTCCCGTGCCACGCTGTACCGCTATTTCGACAGCAGGCAGGCGTTGCAGCTGGCGTTCGTCCACCGCGAGGCGCGGCGCATCGGTGCACTGGTCGCGGACGAGGTGTCCGGGACCGCCGACCCGAAGGACGTGATCGTCGAGGCGATGCTGGCCGCGATCCGGCTGGTGCGCGCCGACCCGGCCCTGGCCGTGTGGTTTCAGCTCGGCGACTCGGGCCTCGCCGCGCAGATCGCGCACTCGTCGGACGTCATCGAGTCGTTGGGCACCGCCTTCCTCGGGCAGGCGGGGTTCTCGGGAGAGGCGACGTCCCGGAAGGCCCGCTGGCTCGTCCGGATCATCGTCTCCCTGCTCACCGTCCCGGGCGTCGACGACACCGACGAACGCACCATGCTCGAGCAGTTCGTCGCCCCAGCACTGGCCGCACACGATGCGGACGAACGGGACGCCCGTTCGATCTGACGCGACGAGCGTCCCGTTCGTAGGGCAGGTGAGCGGCAAAGCGTGCGGCGGCACACTACGCCACTCACGTGGGGGTCACCTCCGCGCGGCGCACACCAGCGCGAATCGCGCGTCCGGGTCGGTCCAGACACGGTCGACGCCGAATCCCGCCTCCGCCAACTCCAGTCGAATGCCGTCGAGGGTGAACTTGGCGGAGATCTCCGTCCGCAGCTGCTCACCCGCGGCGAACTCGACGTCCAGATCAAGCTCGGCGATGCGGATCGACATCGCACGCTCGGCCTCGAGCCGCATCTCGATCCACTCGTTGCCGGCGTCCCACAGCGCGACGTGCCGGAACTCGTCCACCGGGAAGTCCGCGTCGAGTTGCGTGTTGAGTACCTGCAGCACATTGCGGTTGAACTGTGCGGTCACCCCGGCGGCGTCGTCGTATGCGGGGACGAGAACGCCGGGATCGACGACCAGCCCGACGCCGAGGAGGAGGTGCTCCCCGGGTTCGAGGACGTCGGCGATCCCGGAGAGGAACTCCGCGCGCTCGGCGGGCACCATGTTTCCGAGGGTGCCCCCGAGGAACGCGATCGTGCGGCGACCACCGCGCGGAAGGTGGTGCAACGACTCGGTGAAGTCGCTGACGACACCGCGCACGGTCAGATTCGGGAACTCCGTTCCGATCTGCTCCGCCGCCCCCTCGAGCGCGGACACCGACACGTCCTGCGGCACATACGTGTGGAGGGTTCCGCGCCGGGTGCCGGCGTCGAGCAGCAACCGGGTCTTCTCCGAGGACCCCGATCCGAGTTCCACGAGGATCTCCGGCGCCGCGACCTCGGCGATCTCCCCCGAATATCGTCTGAGCAGTTCCCGTTCCGTGCGCGTCGGGAAGTACTCGGGTAACGCGGTGATCTGCTCGAACAGTTCACTGCCGCGGGCGTCGTAGAAGTATTTGGGCGGCAGCCACTTCGGGCTCGACGTGAGCCCGACGGTGGCGTCCTTGCGGAGTGCGGCCTTCAGCTGTTCGGGCTGCAGGTACACCTCGAGGGTCGGTGTGGTGGTCATCGTGCTCCCATCTCGAGCGGGGTGACGATCAGGTGTCCGGGACGTGCGCTGACGAAGTGACGGTCCGGAATCGATTGCCATGCAGGGTCGTCGTCGTAGGGTTCGGACATCACGATGGCCCGTTCGTCGTCGACGAGCACCGACAGCGAGTGATGCCACGTGGTGGCCCACAGTTCCGTGCCGTTGCCCAGCAGTAGATTCAGTCGCGAGTTCGGGGCCGCAGCAACGACGGACTGGACGAGCGAACTCATCGCCTTCTCGGGGTCCTGCTCGCCGAGCGCCCGGCGCAGCAGCAGCCACAGCGCGGCCGAATCGGTCGGCGCCTCGAGTTGCAGCAGATCGGCCACGGGCAGTTCCGCGGCGATCCCGGCGAGCGACTCGGGCCACCCGCGCACCACCCCGTTGTGACTGAAGGCCCAGGTGTCGTCGGAGAACGGTGCGCACGCCGTGTGCTGCACGGGCATACCGACCGTCGCCGACCGGGCGGCGGCCACCACGGCGTGGGAGCGGATGTTCGGCAACATCTCTCGCACGACGGGATCCGACCACAGCGGCGCGGCACTGCGGTAGCGGGAGAATCCGTCCGCGCCCCACCACCCGACGCCGAACCCGTCGGCGTTGACGGTTCCGCCGCCCCTCATGTCGCGCGGCGCGTACGACTGGTGCAGCAGCGAGTTCTCGCCGCAACCGACGAGGTCGGCCACTGATCGTTCCGGTCCCAGATAGCCCAGGTGTCGGCACATCTCAGCAGTCGTCTCCCGGAAGGTCCCGGGCACAGCGGAATCCGGAGAAGATCTGCCTGCGGATCGGGTGGTCCCAGTTGCGGAACGTCCCGCGGCACGCCACCGGATCGGTGCCGAACGAACCGCCGCGCAGCACGCGGTAGTCGCCGCCGTAGAACACCTCCGAGTATTCGCGGTACGGGAACGCCGCAAAACCGGGATAGGGCTCGAAGGGCGACGACGTCCACTCCCATACGTCCCCGATCAGCTGATGCACGCCGAGCGGGGACGCCCCCGACGGATATGCCCCGACCACCGCTGGTCCGAGGTGGCGCTGCCCGAGGTTGGCCAGCGACGCGTCGGGTTCGCCGTCCCCCCAGGGGAATCGGCGCGAACGGCCGTTGAACGGATCCCACCGCGCCGCCTTCTCCCATTCGGCCTCCGTCGGCAGCCTCTTGCCGTCCCAGCGCGCGAACGCCTCGGCCTCGAAGAAGCAGACGTGCACCACCGGTTCCTGGGGATGAATCGGCTCGGTGACCCCGAACCTGCGGCGCCACCACGTTCCGCAGCCGTCGTTCTCCCAGAACTGGGGTGCTTCCAGCCGCGCGTCGAGGCGATGGGCCCACCCCCGCTCGCTCCACAACTCGGGGCGCGCGTACCCGCCGTCGTCGACGAACTCGAGGTAGCGGCCGTTGGTGACGGGGACGGCGTCGATCACGAACGCCGGAACGTGCACCGGATGTGCGGACCTCTCGTTGTCGAGCGCCCACGGATCGTCCGACGTTCCCATCGTGAATTCGCCGGACGGAACGACCACCTCGTCCTCGGCGATCGCCCCACCGACACGCGGCGCGCTTTCCGCGGTCAACACCGCTGCACCGGAGCGCAGTTGGTGGGTGGCGAGCATCGTCTCGGCGTGCTGCTGCTCGTGTTGCGCGATCATGCCGAACGCGAATCCGTTCTCCTCGAGTGGGCGGCCCCGGAACGTGCTGCCGTCGAGGACGTCCCACGCCTTGTCTCGGACGGTACGGAGGTATTCCCTGGCCTCGTCCGGGTTCAGCAGCGGCAGGGAGGGCCGCGAGTTCCTGGAATGTTTGAACGCGTCGTACAACTCGTCGATGTCGCGGCGGACGGGTTCGCGGCCGCCGACGTCCCGTACGAGCCACAGTTCTTCCTGGTTGCCGATGTGCGCGAGATCCCACACGAGCGGGCTCATCAGCGGGGAATGCTGCGCGACGAGGTCTTCCCCGTCGACACAGTCCGTCAACCCGGCGGTGCGCTCCCGTGCCCGTGTCAGCACCGTCTCGATCTTCTCGCGAGTTCCCATCAGCGTTCCTCGCTCGGGGCCTGGCCCCGGCAACATCGTTCGGCGGCGGTGTCGAGCAGTCTGACGAATTCGGGGTCGGGCGAGTACGCCGCCGCCAGCGACAGCAGAGCTGTTGCCGCAGCACGCAGTTCGAGGTCGGCCAGGCCGAACTCGGCGGCGTCCCGCCAGCGTTCGGCGGTGGGCAGGGCCGCGGCGAGCGCCTCGGCCATCGCTCCCGGTCCCGACAGCAGTGCGTCGATAGCTGCGATCGGGACCCGCCACTGGTCGCCCGGTTGCGCGTCGAGGTAGCGCACCTCGAGATGCCCGGCTGCGCGAACCGGCGGGAACAGGGTGGTGAGGTGATAGTCGAGGTCGGCGGACGTCGGGCGTCCGATCACGTCGTCCAGCGCCCCCTCCACCCAGTCCGCGAAAGTTGCACCGTCGGGCGCCGTCCAGTCCGGTCCGTCGTTGCGGATGCACAGCAACGGAACGTCCAGCACCCACGCCGCATAGTCCGCGCTGTGCGGGGTCCCGGTGGTTCGCGGCGAATCGAGTTCGAGCCACGTCCGCATCCGCTGCGACGCCCACTGCCCATCGGGTACCCCGTAGAGCCGCGGTGAACACGCGAACGCCGCGATCAGCGCGGGTCCGACCGCATGCAGCAGGTGCCACCGCTTCTCCACCGCAACCGGATCGACTCCGGCGTCCACGCTGATCTGGGTGGCGGCGGTATTGCACATCATCAGTTTGCCGAAGGGCCCGATGCCGGTGAAGCGGGATTCCATGGCGCAGTACCGCGGTGACTGGAGGAGACGCTGAGCGGGCCTGCGGGTGTCCGCGGCCTCGGACGACATCTGAATCGACCGCGCCGACAACAGTTCGGCGAGTACCGCCTGATCGGCGGCGAGGTAGTCGCACAGTTCCCGTGCGGAGTGATAGGGGGCGCTGGACAGTTCGATCTGTCCGCCAGGTTCGACCGTGACGGCGCTGCCACCGGGAAGGGGCTGGGCAGGAGAAGAGGGATCGATGGTTCTGGGGGTGTGCGGCCCGAGAGCTTCGGCGAGAGCGGCGAGGTCGGGACGCACGTATTCCGGCAGTTGCGCGGTCAGCCACTCCAATTCCGCGCCGATCAACTGCGGTGGCCCCAGTTTGAAGCACACACCACCCAGATACGCCTCCGCCGCCGGTCGCGACGTGAGACACGTTGCTTCGACGGACTGAACTGCAGTAGCCATTCGACCCTCCCCTTCGGGCGCCGCCTGAACGTCGTTATCGACATTAGAGCGCCTCGGCCGTCGATGCACGCCCCATCGGCATACTTTTCGAGGAACCTCACGGGTACGTTCGAGTCCAATTACCGCAAAACGGGAGGTATCGGACATGCTCGACCTCGAGCAGGCGCGACGGGACACCCCCGGGTGCCTCGACAAGGTGTTCCTGGACAGCGCGGGCTCCTCGCTTCCTCCGGCCCCGGTCCTGGACGCGGTGTTCGCGCACCTGCGCCGGGAGGCCGACGTCGGGGGCTACGTCGCGGCGGCGGAACGAGCCGACGATCTCGCGGCCGTGAAGTCGTCGCTGGGCCGCCTGATCGGGGCGGGCGCCGACAGCATCGCACTGGTGGACAGCGCCACCACCGCCTGGAACGACTTCTTCCACGCCGTCCCGCTCGAGGCCGGTGACCGCGTCCTGATCTCGGAGGTCGAGTACGCCAGCAACGCCATCGCCGTCCTGCAGCGGGCCCGGTCCGTCGGCGCGACGGTCGACGTCGTTCCCAGCGACCCCGCGGGCCAGATCGACGTCGCCGCGCTCGGGACGCTCCTCGACGACCGGGTCCGTCTCGTGTCCCTCGTGCACGTGCCCACCAACGGCGGCCTGGTCAACCCCGTCCGCGAGGTGACGGAACTGGCACACGCACACGGCGCACTCGTGCTGCTCGACGCGTGCCAGTCCGTCGGCCAGATCGCCCTCGACGTGGGCGAACTCGGCGTCGACGCGCTCTCCGCCACGGGACGCAAATGGCTGCGCGCGCCGCGGGGCACCGGCTTCCTGTACGTCCGGCCGGATCTGGCCGCGACGCTCGAGCCGGCCTCGCTCGACCTCCACAGCGCGGAGTGGACCGCGGCGGACGCGTACCGCCTCGCGACCGATGCCAGCCGGTTCGAGTTCTGGGAATGCGACGTCGCCGCCCGCCTCGGACTCGGGGTGGCGGCCGACTATCTCCTCGCCCTCGGAGTGGACGAGGTCGAGGCGGCCGTGGTGGCCGGGGCCGAGCACCTCCGGTCGGGGCTCGCGGCGATCCCCGGGGTCACCGTGCGCGACCTCGGCGCCCGCCGCTGCGGAATCGTCTCGTTCACCGTCGACGGGTTCGATCCGGGCGACGTCCGGAAACAGCTGGCCGCCCGCGACGTCACCGTCACGGCCAGTCTGCGCGGTTCGACGCTGCTGGACATGAGCGCCCGCGGACTGGACGCCGTGGTGCGGGCATCGCCGCACTACTTCTGCTCCCCCGACGATCTCGACCGGTTCCTCGCCGAGGTCCGGACACTCGCGAATTAGCGCAGTAGGCTGGAATACACCCGAGATTCAGGACTTCGAGATGACCGATGAGGCATCACCGGCGCTGCGACGCTTCGCCGCGGAGAAGGTCGTGCAATTACAGACACGCAAACGCGACGGGTCGTGGGTGGACACCCCGGTCAATATCGCCGTGAAGGGCGATCGGGCGTACTTCCGCACCCCGGGCCGGGCGTCGAAGAACAAGCGGCTGCGCAATTTCCCGGACGTCCGGATCCGCCCGTGCACATGGTCCGGGAAGCCCACGGGTCCGCCGGCACAGGCCACGGCGCGACTGCTGTCCGGTGAGGAGGCGCGGGCCGCGGGCGCGCTGATCGACAAGAAGTATCCCGTGGTGCAGCGGATCGGGGTTCATCTCGCGCACCGTCTGGCACGGACTCCGACCCTGCACTACGAGCTGTCCGGCGTCACGGACCTGCCCGGATAGCCGGGCAACGGCCTCCCGGCACCGCGTCCCACTCACCGGGAGATCCACCGAATCGGGTTTTGTAACAGGTTACAGTTCGAGGGTAACCCACGTCACATTCCCCCGTGACCGCCCGAGAGGACCTCCACCCATGGTCGACGCCACACCGATCCGCCCCCGGTCCGCAGCAACGGTCACCGAGTGGGACTACGAGGCCGACGTCGTGGTCGCGGGTTACGGCATCGCCGGGGTGTCCGCCGCCATCGAGGCGGCACGAGCCGGCGCCGACGTCCTGGTCCTCGAGCGCACCAGCGGATGGGGCGGTGCCGCCGCACTCGCCGGCGGCTTCATCTACCTCGGCGGCGGGACGCCGCTGCAGAAGGCGTGCGGGTTCGACGACTCCGTCGAGAACATGAAGACGTTCATGATGGCGGCGCTCGGCCCGGGCGCCGACGAGGAGAAGATCACCGACTACTGCGAGGGCAGCGTCGCGCACTACAACTGGCTCGTCGACTGCGGGGTCCCGTTCAAGGAGAGCTTCTGGGGCGAACCCGGCTGGGAGCCGCCGTTCGACGACGGGCTCATGTACTCCGGTGGCGAGAACGCGGCGCCGTTCAACGAGATCGCCACCCCCGCACCGCGCGGGCACGTTCCGCAGATGGACGGCAAGCGGACCGGCGAGAAGGGCGGCGGCTACATGCTGATGAAGCCGCTCGTCGAGACCGCCGAAAAGCTCGGGGTCCGAGCCGAATACGACATGCGCGTCCAGACGCTCGTCACCGACGACACCGGACGCGTCGTCGGGATCGTCGCCAAACAGTACGGCAAGGAGGTGGCCGTGCGGGCGCGTCGCGGCGTCGTCCTCGCGACCGGCAGCTTCGCGTACAACGACAAGATGATCGAGGCCCACGCGCCGCGGCTCATCGGCCGCCCCGGCGCCGCCATCGAGGAGCATGACGGGCGCTCGATCCTCATGGCGCAGGCCCTCGGCGCCGATCTCGCCCACATGGACGCCACCGAGGTCGCGTTCCTCTGCGACCCCCAGTTGGTCGTCCGCGGCATCCTCGTCAACGGCCGGGGGCAGCGCTACGTTCCGGAGGACACCTACTCCGGTCGGATCGGCCAGATGACCCTGTTCCACCAGGACAACCAGGCGTTCCTCGTCATCGACGAGGCGTCGTACGAGGAGGGCACGGCCGCGACCACGGCAACGCCGTTCCTGCGCGCCCAGCCGAAGTGGGCCGCGGAGACCGTCGAGGAACTCGAATCCGACATGGGCCTGCCCGCAGGCGCACTCCAGTCGACGGTCGAGGTGTACAACAAGCACGCCGTCGAAGGGTCGGACCCGTTGCTGCACAAGAAGTCCGAGTGGGTGAAGCCGATCGGCTCCCCCGTCGCCGCCCTCGACCTGCGCGGGTTCACGCTCGGCTTCACCCTCGGCGGCCTGCGGACCACCGTGAACTCCGAGGTCCTGCACGTCTCCGGTGAACCCATCCCCGGCCTCTTCGCGGCGGGACGGTGCACGTCCGGGGTGTGCGCCGGCGGCTACGCGAGCGGCACGTCCCTCGGCGACGGCAGCTTCTACGGTCGCCGCGCCGGCATCAGTGCGGCGAAGCAGGCCTGACCGGACCCACCCCCGGACCGAACCTACCCGACGCGCCGGACCGTCACACCGGCCGCGAACCGGTACGGCTGAGTGCTCAGGACCGCGCCGAGATTCTTGCGCAGACGCGAGACCTCGGCGCGGACCGCCACCACGTGGTCGCGGTCGCCGAACAACGCTTCACTGAGCGAGGCGGCGTCGACGCCCGCCGTTCCGGCCGCCGACAGCACCCGCAGGATCTGGGCGTGCCGCGGCGAGAGCGCCCGCGTCCAGTTGACGTCGCCGCGGACCGTCACCTGCGGCGCATCGCCGAGGTCGAGTTCCAGTTCGATGGCCGCGCCGTCGACGCGGCGGCGCACCAGCCAGCCGTCGCCGAGCGGTTCGGGCACACACAACCCGAGGCCCGGGACGAGTAGCGGTTTGTCGAGGCTCGGCGGCGCGACGCGCTCCGGCGCCGCGATGCCACTCGCCTCCGCGACCCACCCGTGCTTGTCGACGACCAGCGCCGGACCTCCCGCCGACGCGAGCAGCGGTGCCGCCCGGCCGCGCAGCCTGTCCAGTTGCGCCGTGTGCTCACGCCACAACGTCGCCTCGGCCAGTCGCACCGCGGTGCGGACCAGCGCGACGGTGGTCGGGTGGACGGACATCGCCGACCCGCTGATGTCGACCACGCCGAGGATCTCGCCGGTGCGCGGGTCGTGCACCGGCGACCCGGTGCAGGACCAGCCGTGGTGCGTGGGCGCGTAGTGTTCGGCCGAGAACAGTTGCACCGCAGCATCTTCGATCAGGGCCGTGCCGATCGCGTTGGTGCCCACGGCCTGTTCGGCCCAGCGCGCACCCTCCGTGAACCCGAGCGCGTCGGCCGCTTTCCGAACCCCGCGAGAACCCTCCCGCCACAACAGGACACCGTCGGCGTCGGCGATGACGACGATAAAATTCGCGTCCTCCGCGACCTGCGTCAGCGTGCTGCGCAACTCCGGGAGCACGGTGCGCAGCGCCGTCCGGGTGCGCCGCGCCTCGATCTCGGAGAAATCGGCGGGCTCGACGTCCGCGCAGTGGTCCGGGCTCATACCGCCCGCCTGCAGACGGGACCACGACCGAGCCACCACGTCCCGCGGAAGCGCGGGTGGCCGCTGCCCGGAGAGCACGGCGTCGTGCACCTGGCTGAGCAGCCGCGCATGCCGCGGCAGATCCACACCGGTCGCCACTGCGGTCAGCCGGTCGGCGGTCGGACGTTCAGTGCTCACAACGCCGAGGCTACCCGCAGCGTTGTGAGCCACACCACTGCCCGCCGCCGGACCGTGGTGGCCGCGCCACCCGCCGGAGGACACCCGATTAGCAGGTCAGCGGCCCATCCGGTAGAGTTCTATAAGTTGTCTCGGCGAGGGTGAACCAGAAAGTTCCAATTGGCTGGCTCACCGTGATCGACGCGGCTACGGCTCTGCTCGAGCGTTTCGCTCCTGGCCGTCGCGCGTTCGTCCCTCGCCGACTCGAACCGCCCGCCAGTTACCACCGTGAGTTGTAGGAGCCGTTTCACCATGTCTGACGAAAATCGCCTCGTAGCCGCCGTGCGCACCGAGTTCGGCAAGGGCGCCGCCCGCCGCGCACGCCGCGACGGCCAGGTCCCCGCAGTCCTGTACGGCCACGGTGAGGATCCCCGCCACCTGAACGTGCCCTCCCGCGACTTCGCCGCCATCCTGCGCGCGCACGGCACCA
Organism: Rhodococcus sp. NCIMB 12038; assembly: GCF_002165735.1. Classification (NCBI taxonomy): domain Bacteria; kingdom Bacillati; phylum Actinomycetota; class Actinomycetes; order Mycobacteriales; family Nocardiaceae; genus Rhodococcus; species Rhodococcus sp. NCIMB 12038. The sequence continues at coordinate 76,548 of NZ_NHML01000021.1, read as the reverse complement.
ACGCCATCCTGACCCTCGACATCGAGGGCAAGGAGCAGGTCGCGCTCACCAAGTCGGTCGTGGTTCACCCGATCCGCAACTACATCGAGCACGCCGACCTCCTCGTCATCAAGAAGGGCGAGAAGGTCACCGTCGACGTCCCCGTCGTCGTCACCGGTGAAGCCGCTTCCGGCACCCTCGTCGCGCAGGACGCCGCCACCATCTCCCTCGAAGCGGACGCGCTGCACATCCCCGAGCAGATCGAGGTTTCGGTCGAGGGCCTCGAGGTCGGCACCCAGATCCTGGCCAACCAGCTCGAGCTGCCCAAGGGTTCGACCCTGCAGGCCGACGAGGAACTGCTCATCGTGAACGTCGTCGCAGCCCCGACCGCTGCCGACCTCGAAGAGGAGACCGGCGAAGCCGCGGCCGAGACCGCCGAGGCTCCGGCCGAAGAGGGCGCCGAGAGCTGATCCTCTCGCAACCGCACTGATGTCGGCGGCGCGTCGTCCCGGATTGTCCCGGGGTGACGCGCCGCTGTCGTCTGACACGACCCCCTCACGCACGGAAGGACCCTGTCGGTGAGTGAAGACACCGCCCTGGTGGTGGGTCTGGGCAACCCCGGACCGCAGTACGAGAAGACCCGGCACAACGTCGGCTTCATGGTGGCCGGCGTGCTGTCCGCGCGCATGGGTGGCAAGTTCAGCGCGCACAAGAAGAGCGGCGCCGAGATCGTCCAGGGACGGCTCGAGGGCCGGCCGACGATCCTCGCCAAACCGCGGTCGTTCATGAACCTGTCCGGTTCCGCCGTCGCCGGGCTGGCCCGCTTCTTCTCCGTCGACCCGGGCAACATCGTCGTCATCCACGACGAACTCGACCTCGACTTCGGGACCATCCGCCTCAAGCAGGGCGGCGGCGAGGGCGGGCACAACGGACTGCGGTCCATCTCGCAGTCACTCGGCACCAAGGACTATCTGCGCACCCGCGTCGGGATCGGCCGTCCCCCCGGCCGCATGGATCCGGCGTCGTACGTGCTGAAGCCGTTCTCGTCGGTGGAACGCAAGGAACTCGACCTCGTCTGCGAGGAATCCGCCGACGCCGTCGAACTGGTCCTGCGCGTGGGGCTCGAGGCCGCGCAGAACCGCCTGCATTAGGCGCTTCGCGCCCGTGCGCCTTTCTGGTCGTCCCAGCTACCAAAAAGGCGCACGAGCCCGAAGGGCCTACCCCACCAGATTCGCGGACGTGGCGCGGCGGAGTTTGCCCGACGAAGTCTTGGGGATGCTGCCGGGGCCGAGGACGGCGACGGTGCGGGGTCGCACACCGACCTCGGAGAACACGGCGTGCACGACCTCGTGCTCGATGCGCTTGACCGTTTCGGGGTCCTGGTAGTCGTTGGTCTCGACCGCGACGGCGAAGCTTTCCCGCTTCTGCCCGGCGTCGAGGCGCACGGCCACCGCATTGCCGGGCCGCACTCCGGCGACGGTGCCCGCGGCCCGTTCGATGTCGGTGGGGTAGATGTTGCGGCCGCCCATGATGATGACGTCCTTGACGCGACCGCACACGACGACGAGGCCCTCTTCGGTGAAGTAGCCGACGTCGCCGGTGTTCAGCCAGCCGTCCGCGTCCTGCGCGGGCTTGTGCCCGTCGAGGGTGATGTATCCGGGGGTGACCGCCTTGCCGCGGACCTCGATGATGCCGACGCCGCGGGTCGGGAGCAGTTCCCCCTCGTTGTCGACGACGCGTCCCTCGAGGTTCGGCACCATCTTCCCGAGGGTGGCGAGGGCGCGCGCGTTCGGCTTGTGCGACGGGACGGCACGCTGCATCGCCTCGAGCAGGTCCGGGTCGACGCGGTCGAGGACCTGCCCCTGGTCCGGATCGGGGATGGAGACGGCGAGGGTGGTCTCCGCCATTCCGTAGACGGGGGCGAGTGCGGACGGGTTCAGCCCGAACCGGGCGCCTGCCTCGGCGAGCGCGTTCATGGTGTCGGGGTCCACGGGTTCGGCACCGTTCCACATGTACCGGACGGTGCTGAGGTCGACGGCGCCGTCCTCCGCCTGCTTGAGGCGGCGGGCCAGCAGGGAGTACGCGAAGTTGGGGGCGGCCGTGACGGTGCCCTTGTACTTGCCCATCAGTTCCGCCCACAGCAGCGGCGTGCGGAGGAAGTCCATCGGCGTGATGCTCACGACCTCTGCGCCGACCTGCATGGGCACGCTGAGGAATCCGACCATCCCCATGTCGTGGAACAGCGGCAGCCAGCTGATCATCACGTCGTCCTCGATGGAGAACTTGATGCGGTCGATCATGGCGTAGGCGTTGGTGTAGAAGTTCTCGTGCGTGATCTGCACGGCTTTGGGCGAACCGGTGGACCCCGACGTGAGCTGCTGCAGGGCGATGTCGCTCTCGAACGTCTCGACCGGGTCGATGGGCGTGCCCTCGTTCAGCTCGGCCACCGTCACGACGGTGATGCCGCGTTCCTCGAGCAGCGGCTTGGCGGCGTCGAACGGCGCACCGAGGATGACGGCCTTGGCCTCGATCATGGTGATGACGGTTTCGGTGTCCTTGGCCCACACGGCCAGGTCGGTCCGCGGGGTCGGCTGGTGCAGCATGGTGACGGACGCGCCGCGCATCCAGGCGCCCTGGCAGGAGGGTGCGATGTCGACGGGCTGACCGGCGAGGATGCCGATGGCGTCGCCGTGGCCGATGCCGGCGTCGGCCAGCGCGCCCGCCATGCGGCGCGCCGCCTTGTGGATCTCGCCCCACGGCTGTCGCAGTGGCGCGTCGGGCTCACCCGTGTTGAGACCACGGGTGCTACTCGCCGCGGTCGCGTACATCTCGTCGGTGAACTTGCTCACTGTCTTCCTCCTGCACATACGGGTGTCCGAAAGCAGAAACGGTGAACTCCGGAGCGCCCCGACGACTCACTGATTAATACGTGACCGGCCGTCGATCGTTACTCGTCCCTGGCTGTGCGCCCGTCGATGTGACTGTGCTGCGAGTTCGTCTTCGGCACCCGAGTAACCTGGTATGCGGCCACACGGCCTTCCCGCACGCATCCCGTCCCCCGAGAGGTTCTTCGTTGACTACCCCGTCCGACTCGGCCGACACCATTCCAGCCGAGGCGGCGCCTGCCGCCGCGTCCGGCTCATCGGTGGAGAAATCCGAGGCATCCGCCTCATCGGAGGGGAAATCCGAGAAGGGTGTCCGGGCCGAGGCGTCGCGTCGCCGCACGTTCGCCGTGATCTCACATCCCGACGCCGGTAAGTCGACGCTGACGGAGGCGCTCGCGCTGCACGCGAAGGTCATTTCCGAGGCGGGCGCCGTCCACGGCAAGGCGGGCCGCAAGTCGACGGTGTCCGACTGGATGGAGATGGAGAAGGCCCGCGGCATCTCGGTCAGCTCCACCGCCCTGCAGTTCAACTACCGCTCCACCGAGGCGTCGGCGGACGAGCCCGTCGACAACGTGATCAACCTGGTGGACACGCCCGGCCACTCCGACTTCTCCGAGGACACGTACCGCGTCCTGACCGCGGTCGACGCCGCCGTCATGCTGATCGACGCCGCGAAGGGTCTCGAACCGCAGACGCTGAAGCTGTTCCAGGTGTGCCGTCACCGCGGAATCCCGGTGATCACCGTCATCAACAAGTGGGACCGGCCGGGCCAGACGCCGCTGGAGCTTCTCGACGAGATCCAGGAACGCATCGGGCTCACCCCCACTCCCCTGTACTGGCCCGTCGGGATCGCCGGCGATTTCCGGGGCCTGCTCCGGCGCGGCGAGGACGGTGCCCCGCGGGAGTACATCCGGTTCACGCGCACCGCCGGTGGCGCGAAGATCGCCCCCGAAGAGGTCATGGACGCCGACGCCGCCCTCGCGAAGGAGGGCTCCGAGTGGGAGACCGCCGCGGAGGAGAGCGAACTGCTGTCGGCCACCGGTCAGGACCACGACCAGGAGCTGTTTCTCGGCGGTCAGACGTCGCCCGTGATCTTCGCGTCGGCGATGCTCAACTTCGGTGTCCGCCAGATCCTCGACACGCTCGTCGAGCTGGCGCCGCCGCCGCGCGCCCGCGACGACGTCGACGGCACCCCCCGCGACGTCGCCGACCCGTTCAGCGCGGTCGTCTTCAAGGTCCAGGCAGGCATGGACACCGCGCACCGCGACCGGCTGGCGTTCATGCGCATCGTGTCGGGCGTCTTCGAGCGCGGCATGGTGGTCACCCACGCCCAGACCGGTAAGCCGTTCACGACGAAGTACGCGCAGACCGTGTTCGGCCGTGAGCGTTCGACCGTCGAATCGGCGTACCCCGGCGACGTGGTGGGACTCGTCAACGCCACCGCACTCGCCCCCGGCCACACTCTGTTCTTCGAGAAGAAGGTGGAGTTCCCGCCGATCCCCTCGTTCGCGCCGGAGCACTTCTCCATCCTGCGGGCGGAGAGCGCAGGCAAGTACAAGCAGTTCCGGCGGGCCGTCGATCAGCTCGATTCCGAGGGTGTCGTGCAGATCCTCCGCAACGACCTGCGCGGCGACGCCTCGCCCGTCATGGCGGCCGTCGGCCCCATGCAGTTCGAGGTGGTCGCGGCGCGGATGAAGGCCGAGTTCAACGTCGAGGCCCGGATGGAACCGCTGGGCTACGCGTTGGCGCGGCGCACCGACGCCGAATCGGCCGACGAGCTGAACCGGCAGCGCGGTGTCGAGGTGTTCACCCGCTCGGACGGGGTGATGCTGGCCCTCGTCAGCGACAAGTGGCGGTTGCAGTACATCCAGAAGGAACTGCCCGACCTCACGCTCGAACCCCTCGTCGCCGCCGCCGACTAGTGCACACGCTCTTCGATCATCGGCGGGTCCCGCGACTCGCCGATGATCGAAGATCTACTGCGCCAGCACCTTCCGCCCCGCTGCCAGAATCTGCTCCAATGCGTACCGGTGCTCGGCACTGGCGTCGACGAGCGGAGCCCGCACCGAACCGGCGTCGAGACCGGTGAACGTCACGCCCGCCTTCACCAGCGCGACCGCGTATCCGGGGGTGGGGTCGCGGAGCCGGACCAGCGGATGGAAGAACTCGCGGTTGAGCGAGTCGACCAGTTCGGTGTCGTCCTCCTCGAGCGCCCGGTAGTAGGCGAGCGACACATCCGGGGCGAACGCGAACGTAGCCGACGAGTACAGGGTGACGCCGATGCTCCGGTAGGCCTGCTGCGAGACCTCGGCCGTCGGGAGGCCGTTGAAGAACTGAAACTCTTTGTCGCCGAGAGAATCCCGCAGCGTGCGCACGATGCGCGACGTCAGGTCGAGGTCGCCGACGCCGTCCTTGAACCCGACGACCTTCGGCAGTCGCGCGACCGCGAGAGCGCTCTGCTCGGTGAACTGGCCGTTCGCGCGGTGGTACACGATGACAGGGAGGTCACTCGACTCCGACACCTGCCTCACGTACTCCACGAGGCCGTCGGCAGGCGCTCCGACGAGGTAGGGCGGCAGGAGCAGGATGCCGTCGGCTCCCGCGTCCGCGGCGGCGGCCACGAACTCTTTCGCGACGGGCAGCGCCCCTCCGGCGCCGGCGAAGACGGGAACCCGGCCGCCGGTGGCCGCGACCACCGTTTCCACGACGGTCCGGAACTCGGCCGCGGACAGCGCGTGGAATTCGCCGGTACCGCACGCGGCGAACACTCCACCCGGTCCGGCCGCGACGCCGGATTCGATGTGCCGTGTCAGCGCGGGCAGATCGACGTCGCCGTTGTCGTCGAACGGGGTGACAGGAAAGAAGAGAACTCCGTCGAGCATGGTCTTGCTCCTTGATCGATGTGGTCGGGTGTCCGTCGGGAGAGGGCGGGGTCGCCGCTAGTCGACGAGTCGTTCACCGGTGACGGTGGAGAACAGGTGGGTGCGCTCGGCCGCGTACGACAGCGTGATCACCTCGCCGCGCTTCGGTGGGATGCGGCCGTCGGCGCGAACGACGATGGGCTGTCTGCGCCCGTGAATGTCCGCCTGGCCGTACACGTATGCGTCGGCGCCGAGTTCCTCGACGACGTCGATGGTGACGTCGAGCCCGCTGCCCGTGGTGATCGCGAGATCCTCCGGACGCACACCGAGCGTGACCGAGTGTTCCCCGATCCCGGCAATCGCGGCACGCGGAGCGGGGACCACGGAGCCGCCGAAGCTGACACCGCCGTCGACGAGGGGAAGTTCGAGCAGGTTCATCGCGGGCGAGCCGATGAACCCGGCGACGAACACGTTGTTCGGGTGCTCGTACATGCGGCGCGGAGTGTCGCACTGCTGGAGCACCCCGTCCTTGAGGACGGCGACGCGGTCACCCATCGTCATGGCCTCGACCTGATCGTGCGTCACGTAGACGGTGGTGGTGGCGAGCCTGCGCTGCAGCGCCGAGATCTGCGCACGGGTCTGCACGCGGAGCTTGGCGTCGAGGTTGGACAGCGGCTCGTCCATCAGGAACACCTGCGGTTTGCGAACGATGGCGCGCCCCATGGCCACCCGCTGCCGTTGACCCCCGGAGAGGGCCTTGGGCTTGCGGTCGAGGAACTTGGTGAGGTCGAGGATCCTGGCGGCGTCCTGGACACGCCGCTTGATCTCCGCCTTGTCCTCGCCGGCGATCCGGAGGCCGAAGCCCATGTTCTCCCCCACCGTCATGTGGGGGTAGAGAGCGTAGTTCTGGAAGACCATGGCGATGTCACGGTCCTTCGGCTGGAACTCGGTGACGTCGTTGCCGCCGATGGCGATCGTGCCCTTGTCCACGTCCTCGAGTCCGGCGAGCATGCGCAGGGACGTCGACTTCCCGCAGCCGGAGGGTCCGACGAGGACGAGGAATTCGCCGTCCTCGATGTGGAGGTCCAGGTGGTCGACCGCGGCCTTGTCGCCGCCGGGGAACAATTTTGTGACGCCGTGGAATGCGACTGTTGCCATGATGGTGGAGGTCCCTTCACCGGCAGGAACGTGCCGGACGATCCGAGTGGGAGTGTGAAGTAGACGGCCTAACCCCATATGTTGTTCACATACGTGAATATCAGCCAAGGTAGTGACTTCGTTTCGAAGTATGTACTACCGTGATGTGCATTACAAGCGTTACTCCCAGAGAGGTACGAGAAGACATGACCGACACCGCCTCGCGTCTGCTGATCACCGGCGCCGCAGGAAACATGGGCAAGATGCTGCGGCCACTGCTCCGCAAGCCCGGCCGCACCCTCCGCCTGTTCGACATTGCCGACATCACCGACATCGACCTCGGACACGAGGAGTACGTACCGGGTTCGGTCACCGATCGCGCCGCCGTGGCCGCCGCGGTCGACGGCGTCGACGCCGTGCTCCACCTGGGCGGACTCAGCACCGAGGACTCGTGGGAGAACATTCTGTCCGTCAACGTCGACGGCACCCAGGCGGTGTTCGAGGCCGCCGTCGCGCACGGCGTGACGCGCGTGATCGCAGCGTCGAGCAACCACGCAGTGGGCTTCTGGACGCACGCGGAGGCCGGTGGTAACCCGCTGCCCGGCGACGTTCCGCCGCGCCCGGACGGGTTCTACGGCTGGAGCAAGGCAGCGGTCGAGGCACTGGGCCGGCTGTACCACGACCGTTTCGGCATCGACGTCGTCAACCTGCGCATCGGCTCGAGCTTCGACCGCCCGCCCAACTACCGCGGGCTCGCGTCCTGGATGTCGCCGGCCGACACCGCTCGCCTGATCGAAGCGGCACTGTCCGACTCCGCCAAGGGATTTCACACCGTGTGGGGTATCTCGCGGAACACCCGCAGCTGGTGGTCCGCAGCGGAAGGCGCCGCCATCGGCTACGAGCCCCAGGACGACGCGGAGGTGTTCGCGGACGAGTTCCTCGCCGACCACGAGTGGACCTTCGACGACCCGATCCTTCAGCGGGTCGGCGGGGCGTTCTGCGACCACCCGCTCGGACAGCGGATGCGGTGACGTCCCGAGGTGGGCGCCGCGGGCGCCCACCTCGAATGCGTCAGACCGAGAAGTCGCGGATGATGCGGCCCAGCGCGTCGAGCTGCACCGCGTTGACCAACCCGAGGTGATACAGGTGCAGCTCGTTGGCTCCGGCCGCGACCGTGGCCGCGACGTGGCCGCTGACGTCGTCGAGGTTCTTCGGCGGCAGCACCGACACGTAGGCCCCGACGTCGACGGCGTCGCCGACGATCGCCCGCGTTTCCTTCGTGACGGCGACGGTCTCCGCGGTTCCCGGCCACGCCGAGACGAGCACGGCGTCGACGTCTTCCGCAGCGGCAGACGTCAGCGCAGGCGAAGGCCCTGTCTTCCAGGGGTTCGGATGGCCGTGCAGCGTGACGCGGGCCGACGGAATCTCGGCCCGCACGGCGCCGAGCACCGCACCCCGGAGGGCGTCGGCCTCCGCATGGCGCACGGACAGCACGGCCTCGCCCTCCGCTACGTCGAGGACGTCGGTGATCACGGCATCCGGAGCGAGCGTGCCCCTGGTCAGCGCATCCACACCGGCACGCAGCTTGGCCGCCAGCTTGTCCGGATCGACGCCCCGATCCGCCCACAGTGCCCGTTCCCGTTCGGTGCAGCTGATCGACATCAGCGTGTCACCGATGCCCGGATAGGCACCATCGGTCTTCTCGTGCGGGCCGACGTGCGCGATACCCAGTTGTCCGCACGCTTCGATCGACACACCGTGCAGGGCGACGCCGCGCACCGCCTCTGCCGCGAGGGTGCGGGCGTAGCGGACGATGTCCGGGTGCCCGGGCGCGAGCGCGTAAGGGTAGCGGTCCCCGAAGCAGTTGACGACGGTGGCGTCCGGATGCGCATGCCCCAGAACCGTGCTGTGGGACAGCACGATCCACGCGTTCACCTCGATGCCGGCGTCGATCAGGATTCGAGCCGCATCCGCGAACGCATCCTCTGATCCGGCCCAGGTCGCCGCCCTGGCCGTGACGGTGTGGCCGTCCCACGCGGCGGACCGGATGGGGCGGTACAGCGCGGCGTGATGGGCATCGACCACCTTGTGCGCCGGATGCAGCGGCGTCGCGGCGCGGGTCGAGTGATAGCTGGCGGCGAGCGAGATCTCGCCGACCCCGAGGGCGCGCGCACGGTCGACGAAGTGCGGATCGCCGAGCACGTCCCACGGATAGGCGTGCGCGACGATGCGATCGACGGTTCTTTCGGACATGTGAAACCCCTCGAAAATTTGGCAACAGAATTCGGTAGACAAGACGGAGTTCACACATGGGAACACACCCTTCACCCCACTGTCCACGATCGGCCCCCGGCGATCGGCGCCGCGACGCCGTTCGCGACGTCCTCGGAGTGACCGACGAACAGACGGCGCTCACCCCCGACGTGCGGTACGGCAGGTCGTGGACCCGAGACGGCGTCGCCGGTCGCGAACTCACCTGGACGGCCGATGACGGTCCGGACACCGCGGCCTGGCTCCTGCGCCCCGACCGGCCCGCCGAGTCCGCGGCGCGTCCCGCGATCCTGCTGATGCACGCCCACGACGGCGTCAAGTTCTACGGCAAGGAGAAGGTCGCCGACGGCCCCGACGGAGTCCCACCGGGCGTCGCCGAACTCCGGGCACGGGGGTACGACGGCCTGGCCGTCGCAACGGGGCTGGTGCAGGCGGGTTTCGTCGTACTCGTGCACGACGTCTTTCCCTGGGGCAGCAGGCGCGTGACCTGGCCGGAACTGCCGGACCGCGCCAGGTCGGCGGGGTTCACCGCATGCCCACCCGGGCCCGACACCCCCGGTGTTCGCCTGCGCCGATACGAGGCGGCTGCCCGCGAGCACGAGAACGGCCTCGCGAAGGCAGCAACCCTGACCGGCACCTCGCTCGCCGGCAAGGTCGTCGCCGAGGACCTGCGGGCGCTGAACGTTCTCCTCACCACCGACGGCGTGGATCCGAACAGAGTGGCCGTGGCGGGATTCTCGGGCGGCGGGGCTCGCGTCGCACACCTGCTGGCGTGTTCGACACGCCCGCGGGCAGGGGTGATCACCGCGATGATGAGCACTTTTGCCGATGTCGCGGACGGCAGGGCAGACGACACGACGTGGCTGATGATCACGCCGGGCCTGCCGGCGGTGTGCGACTGGCCGGAGGTCGCCGCATGCACTGCGCCGCGGCCGCTGCTGGTCCAGTTCGCACGGGACGATTCGCACTTCGGCCTGCAGGGGATGCAGGACTCCGAGAGCCTGCTGCGGCGCGCGTACGACGGGTCCGATGCGCTGACGTCGCGGTGGTCCGCAGGCGGGCACCGGTTTTCGGCCGAAATGCAGGCCGAGGCAGCCGAATGGCTCCTCCGCAACGTCTAGCCCATCACGCTTGACAGGACCTTGTGACTGCCGTCATAGTGAGTTCGACAATTCACATAGAGAACGTGAGTTCACATACATGAACGACACGGACACGCCGCCACCCGAGCCCGACACACCGGGCTCTCCGGAAGGCCGGAGGCCGTTCGTTCCCATCACCTTCCCCGCTGACGCGCCACCCCCGTGATCTCGCGACAGCAGCAGTAGCCACAATCCCCTGACCCGCCGGCACGACCGGCACCGAACCTCGGAGCGTGCACCATGGTCACCACCACCACCTCCCCCAGGCCAGGAGGGCGGACCGCGGCGGCGGCGCCTGCCTCTCCCGGTCGCATTCGCCGCAGACCGGCCTGGCGCAGGGCCGCAGCGCCCTACATCCTGATCGCGCCAGTCGTCATCCTGCTGGCCGTCTTCATCTTCTACCCGGTCGGCAGCGTCTTCTACTACAGCTTGCAGTACTACAACCCGACGACGCCGTGGGACAACGGTTTCGCCGGCCTCGACAACTTCCGGCTGATGTTCGCCGACTCCCTCTTCTGGACGAGCCTGGTCACCACCGCGAAATGGGTGGGATTTCAGGTCGTGTTCCAGCTGATCCTCGGCCTCGGACTGGCACTGCTGGTCAACGAGGTGTTCCGGGGCCGCGGCCTGGCACGCGCCCTGGTGTTCTCCCCCTGGGCGGTGTCCGGCGTCCTCACCACCGGCATCTGGCTGCTGATCTACAACCCGTCCACGGGCCTGTTCAAACTTCTCGGAAACATGGGCATCGGAGACGGCACTGCCGCGCCCATCGCCGATCCGGACACCGCATTCTGGGCGACCGGCGTCGCGGAACTGTGGCGCGGTGTGCCGTTCTTCGCGATCCTCATCCTGGCCGAACTGCAGAGCGCCCCCAAGGACCTGTACGAGGCGGCCAACGTGGACGGCGCCAACCGCTGGCAGCGGTTCCGCTTCGTCACCCTCCCGCACCTGAAGGCCGTCATCATCCTGTCGACGCTGCTGCGTGGTGTGTGGGAGTTCAACAACGTCGATTTGCTCTACACCCTCACGGCGGGCGGCCCCGCCGACGTCACCACGACGCTCCCGCTGTACGTCTCACAACTCGCGACCACCGCCCAGGACTTCGGATACGGCTCGGCACTCACCACGGTCGCATTCGTGATCCTGCTGTTCTGCTCGATCCTCTACTTGCGCCTGAGCAAGTTCAACAGTGAGAAGGTCTGACCGCCGTGACCACCACCACCGATCGCCCCACCGTTGTGCTGCCCGAGCCGGACACCGCCGGGAAGCTGCGGGTGCGCACGAAGAAGCCGCGCCTGTTCAGCGTCGGACTGCCGCTCGCCCTGTACCTGCTGTTCACACTCGTGCCGTTCTACTGGATGATCGTGTTCGCGTTCCGGCCCGCCGGATCGAACTCGATGCTCCCCTGGCCCCTCACGTTCGAGCACTTCGACACCGTGTGGAACACCCTCGGTTTCAGCTTCTTCTTCAAGAACAGCCTCATCGTTGCCGCATTGTCGCTCGTCCTGACCACCTTCGTCGCGCTGGCCACCGGATACGCGTTGGCCCGCTTCAAGTTCCGCGCCAAGATCCCGTTGGTGATGGCCCTGCTGTGCAGTCAGTTCGTGCCCGGCGCCATGCTGCTCATCCCGCTGTTCCAGGTGTTCCGCGAGATGAACCTCGTCAACAACCTGACGGGACTCATCGTCGCCGACACCGTTTTCCAGCTTCCGCTGGCCGCCATGCTCATGGCAGGTTTCATCGCGCAGATCCCGGTCGAACTGGAGGAAGCCGCGATGGTCGACGGCTGCTCACGCCTGCGCGCGTTCCGCATCATCATGCTGCCGCTGCTGCGGCCCGGCCTGATCGCCGTCGGATCGTTCGCCTTCATCGGCAGCTGGAACAACTTCCTGTTCGGCCTGATGTTCATCAGTAGCCAGGACAAATTCACGCTGCCGGTCGGCCTCAGCTACACCATCGGCTCCTACAACGTCGACTTCGGAGTTCTCGCCGCGGGCGGTCTCATCGCCGCGGTACCGGTCGTCGCCGTCTTCGCCGTCATCCAGAAGTACCTCGTCCAGGGCCTGAGCGCCGGCGCCGTCAAGGGCTGATCATGACTTTCGAAAAGAGGATCCACATGAACCGGCGAACGCTCCTGCGCTCCACCCTGGTCGGGGCGGCGGCCACGCTCGTGCTCGCCTCCTGCAGTTCCGAGACCTCGCTGCCCGACGGCACCCTCGGTGATCCGAACAACGCCCAGCTCACGTTCTGGGACAACAACGCCGGACCGGACCGCACTCCGCTGTACGAGGAGCTGATCCGCCGGTTCGAGGCCGCGAATCCCGGCATCGACATCCAGTACGTGGGCCTTCCGTCGGACAGCGCCCAGCAGAAGTACCAGACCGCGCTCGCAGGCGGCTCGGCACCGGATCTCGGAATCGTCTCCACCGCCTACCTCGCCCCGCTCGTCGCCCAGGACGCCGTCATCTCACTCGACGACTTCATGGCGGCGTCACCGCAGCGCGACGAGTACGACGCCGGAATTCTCGAGTCGGCACGCGAATCCGGCGGTGGCGAGCATCTGTTCGGTCTCCCGTACACCAGCAACAACGCCACCCTCTGGTACCGCGCCGACTGGTTCGCCGAGGCCGGGATCGAACCGCCGGACACCTACGACGAATTCTTCGAGGCCGCGAAGGATCTGACCGACAAGGACGACGGCCGTTACGGATTCACCATTCGCGGCGGCGCCGGATCGATCTACCCCCTGCTGCAGTACATGTTCGCCAGCACGGGAATCGAGAGTGTCTTCGAAGACGGCGAGTCGACGCTGAACCGTCCCGAGATGGTCGACGCCATCGAACGCTTCGCCGCGCTCTACGACGTCGCCACCCCGACCGCCGACGTCAACAACGGCTTCCCGCAGATGGTCGCGAGCTTCGGCGGCGGATCCGTCGCGATGATGCAGCACAACCTCGGCTCACTGAGCAACCACGAGAAGGCACTCGGCGACAAGGCCGGCGCCGTGGCCCTGCCGCGGAACGAGGACGGAAAGCGCACCGTCATGACCGACCCGTTCCCGTCGTACACCGTCTTCAAGAGCAGCAAGCACCAGGCCGCGGCGTGGAAGTTCCTCGAGTTCATGACGTCCCAGGAATCGCAGGCGTACTGGAACGAGCGGGTCGGGCAGATCCCGGTCAACAAGGCGGCCCGCACGGCCCCGGAGTTCGAGAGCATGCCGTCGGTGCAGGCCGCGCTCGCGGCACTGGACGACCCGAAAACGGTGCTGGTCACGCCGCCGGACTACCTGCCCGACTTCGGCAAGATCGTGCAGGTGCAGATGCTCGGCCAGTGGCAGAAGGTGCTCATCGGGCAGCTCAGCGCGCAGGACTTCGCCGACGACTTCGCCGAGAAGCTCGACCGCTCCATGGCCAAGTACGTTGCCCGCCAGGGTAAATAAGACATTTCGAAGAGGAAGCGAATCATCATGTCCAGCGTGATCACAGAAGTCGCCGTGCAGGTTTTCAAGACGGAGGCACGCACCTCGGTCGACTCGTACGGTCATCGCCATCCCGGCCCGTCCGTGCCGACGACCGGGGCACTCCTGCGGATCACCGACTCCGACGGCGTCAGCGGGTACGTCCTGGGCAAGCCGAACTACCTTCGCCAGGACCAGGTGGAGCAGCATTTCCGGCCCGTCCTCATCGGCTCCGACCCGCTGGCGCGGGAGGCCGCGGACAAGAAGTGGGCGATCCGGCAGCGGACGCGGGCGGTCGAGCTTCCCGAACACACGTGCAGCTATCTGGACCAGGCGCTGTGGGACCTCGCGGGCAACAAGTTCGATACACCCGTGTGGAAACTGCTCGGCGGCGCGCGCACCGAGATCAAGGCGTATGCCAGCACCATGTGCGGGGACGACATCGAAGGCGGCCTCGCCACCCCGGAGGATTACGCGAACTTCGCCGTCGAGCTGAAGAAGCGTGGCTACCAGGGCATCAAACTGCACACCTGGATGCCTCCGCTTCCGGACTCCCCCAGCCTGAGCCGGGACATCGACGCGTGCGCCGCGGTCCGCGACGCCGTGGGCGAGGACTTTTCGCTGATGCTCGACGGGTACCACTGGTACTCACGCACCGACGCCCTGAAACTCGGGCGCGAACTGGACCGGCTGAAGTTCGACTGGTTCGAGGAGCCGATGGACGAGTTCTCGCTGCGCTCGTACAAGTGGCTCGCCGACCAGATCGACACCCCGGTGATCGGGCCCGAGACGACGCCGGGCAGGCACCGGTCCCGTGCCGACTGGATCGCGAACGACGCGTGCGACATCCTGCGCGTCGGGGCCATGAACGGCGGTGGGATCACCCCGGCCCTGAAGACGATGCACATGGCCGAGGGATTCGGTCTCGAGTGCGAGATCCACGGCAACGGCGCACCCAATCTCGCGCTCGTCGGCGCCGCCAACAACGTCCAGTGGTACGAGCGCGGTCTTCTGCACCCGCACGTCGACTACGACTGGGTGCCGCCGCACCTGAAGTCCATCGTCGACCCCGTCGACGAGAACGGCATGGTGGCGATGCCACAGCGACCGGGTCTCGGCGAGGACATCGATCTGGAGTACATCGCGGCCAACCTCGTCGCGGAGTACTGAGTGCGACCCCTCGCCGACGCCGGACCTGGGTCAGTAGGTGATATCGCGTTCAGAATGAGAGATAGTGTCTTCATGGTGACAGAAGACACGCGTGGGGCGGCCCCGGAATCCCAACCGGTCAAGTCCGCCGAACGCACCATCCACATTCTCGAGACGCTCGCCGCGTCGCCGACCCGCATGAGTCTCGGCGAGCTGCAGGAAGCGTGCAAATATCCGCGCTCGAGTCTGCACGCCCTCCTGCGCACGCTCAAGGATCTGCGGTGGATCGAGGCGGACGAGTCGGGTTCGCGCTATGGCATCGGCACCCATGCGCTGCTCACCGGCACGTCGTATCTCGACAAGGATTCGGTCGTGTCGAGGGCGGCGGCGGTGCTCGAGGCGCTCCGGTCGGAAGTCAGCCACACCGTGCACTTCGCGCGACGCGACGAGGAAAGCGTCATCTACCTCGCCAGCCGCGGATCGAAGGTCGAGGTTCGGCGAATGCATCGCGTCGGCCGCAAACTGCCGTGCCACGTCACCGCACTCGGGCAGGCTCTTCTCGCCGAACTCACCACCGGCGAGGTCCGGGAGTTGCTTCCCGCCAAACTCGAACGGTTCACCGACAACACCATCGTCGACCTCGACGACCTCGTCACCGAACTCGGCGAGGTCCGCAACCGCGGGTGGGCCCTCGAACGGGAACAGGGCACGGTCGGCGTGGTGTGCATCGCCACCGTGGTGCCCTACCGGATCCCCGCCACCGACGCCCTCAGCGTGTCCATGCCCGCCGAGGTCGCGTCGTACCCGGGTGAGCTGGAGCGGATCGCCGGTGTGCTGACGAGGCACGCCTCCGCATGGGCCCGGGAATTGCGGGCGGAGGGGGTCCGCTGACGCGGCGCTGCCGAGAGTCCGGCGGCGACAGGGCCGTGTCGTGCGCCGTCGAGGTGTGCGGCCCGCCCGACGCTGCTGGTAGCTTTCAGATCGAATCGAGCACACTGACGGGCTTTGCGCGGTACCCGTTTGGCCACGAGCAGGAAGCGAAACGATGGAGAACGGCATTTCCACGAACGGATCGGGCACGAGCCCGGCGACGGGATCCCCCTTCGCCGAACCGGGCACGGGCGGACTGACCGGCGGCAGCAACGGCAACGGCAAGTCCACGACCAGCTCCGCCGAGACGTTCACCTTCCCGCTGCCCACGCGCAGCTCGGGTTCGCACAGCACCGACGAGCCGGCCGAGTCCTCCGACACGACGGCGTCGCTGGAGTCTCGTGGACGCACCGTCATGCGACGCAACGCGATGGGAGTGGCAGCCGTGCGAGTCGCGGGCCGTCTTGCACACACCGAACTGCTCGAGGAGCACCTCGCGTCGGCGAGCAGTCACTCCGCCGATCCCACCGTGGACGCCGACGAACTGCTGGCGCTGCTCGGCGAGTACCTCGTCGCGGCCGGGTTCGAACGCCCCGAGATCCACGCCAAGCTGAACGGCCAGTCGATCGTCGTCGACCTGCGTTCGCCCTCGACCGCGCGCTGACCCCTGCCGCCGTCAGGGCCACAGCACCTCACGGATCCACCGGTCCGCCTCGCGGCGGTAGAGCCGGCGCACGTGCCTGCGCCCGGCGTCCGCCTGCCAGAACTCGACACTGTCGGGGACGATGCACCATGCCCGCCAGGTCTCCGACACGAAGTCGGGGTCGGCCTCGATGCGGGTCACCGCCGCCTCGACCGCGCGTTCGTAGTCGGCGGGATCGTCCAGCACCTCGCTCTGCCTGCTGGCGGCGGCCACGGCCCGCGCGGTGACCGACCGTTCGCGGAAGTCGCGTGCCGACAGCGCCGGATCGCCCTCGACCACGGTTCCGCGCACCCGCACCTGCCTGCCCTGTTCGCGCCAGTAGAACGACAGTGCCGCAACGGGATTCGCGGCCAGGTCGCGACCCTTCGGCGAGCGGGTGTCGCCCGAGAACCAGAAGCCCTGCTCCGTCACGTCCTTGAGGAGCAGGAAACGCGCGTCCGGATTTCCGTCGGCGTCGACGGTCGACAGCGCAGCGGCGTGCGGTTCCGGAACACCGGCTTCCACGGCCTGCTCGATCCAGTCGAGGAACAGCGCGGTCGGTGAGTCCGGGATCGTGTCGACGGGCGCAGGCGTCGCGCCGCCGAGTGCCGGCAGGGCGCGGATCCAGGCGCGCGTGTCCGGAAACGTCGAGCGGTCGGGTGCAGTCGGCATGTTCGGCATGAGCCGACACTAGCCGCGGCCGGATCGTTCAGTCGGACACGGCCGGCTCGGCAGGACCCACCAGCATCCAGCGATGACCGAACGGATCGATGAGGGTGGCGTTGCGGTGCCCGTGGCCCTCCGAGATCCAGCGTTCGACGGTGCCGCCGGCGTCGCGGGCACCCACCAGCACGGCATCGGGGTCGTCGACGGACAACATCAGGCTGACGGACGTCGAACCGGACTCCGGCGCGGTCAGACCCATCTCGGGGAATTCCTCCGCCAGATAGATCATGCCGGTCGGCAACCGCAGTTCCGCATGACCGACCCGGCCGTCGTCCATGACGATCGGCTCACCCACCACCTGGGCGCCGAACACCTTGGAATACCACTCGATCGCCTCGACACCGCGCCGCACCGTCAGGTACGGCAGCGCGCCGGGAACGGGGACTTCCGGCAACGTCGTCACCTCCCAGTGTCCGTGATGCGTCGAGTCCCAGTGTGCCCCCTCAGGCGGACGCCGGAGGTTGCAACATCGCCCACTTGTTGGAAGTGAGCCGGAAACTCGGGAAATCGGACAGCGCCGCAACCGATTCCCACGTGCGTTCGTATCCGGTGTGCGTGATCCGCCAGTTGCCGTCGGCACACCGAAGGTAACGATCGTGGTAGTAGGCAGACCCGCGCAGCAGCATGCCGTCCTCGGGAATCAGCGTGGTGTCCGCGAGGAACCACACGCCGACAGCGGTGTCGCCGGTGACGGTGATTTCGGGTTGGCCGCACTGATGCTCGGTGATGACGTGTGTCCCGAGGGTGTTCTCGAGGAAGGACACGAACGAGTCACGGGAGTCGAACGTGAGGTATTCGCTGTACGTCGCGGTGACGTCCGGGACCATCGTGTCGGCGAACTCCACCCACGACTTCGTGTCGAGTGCACGTGAGTAACGGTGCTTGAGCTGCTCGATCTGTTTGATCGCTTCGAGATCCATGACCCCCGCCTCCTGTGCAGCGACATGCAAAGCCTGGACTGCAGATTAGTCCGAGAATCTGCAGGTTCGCGTTGGATTCCCCCGTTTTGCCCGGATCATGCATATTCAGGCCGTGATCCGGGACACGAAAAGGTTACGAAATGACTGCATGGCCTGCGCTCCAGCACACACTCCACACTACCTTAGGCAACCCTCACCTGGCAGTAGCGCGGGCCCGAGAGCGCACTCGGAGCCGCGGTCTTCGAATCCCCTTGCCGCACAGCATTTTCAGTAATCGAAGCCGTCGCAGGTCGCGCGGGATGCGCCGACCGCACCGAACCCCGGACGCGATTGCTGTGACCCCGCCTCCACAGATACCTCATCCCGCGCTACCGTGACGCCGAGAGGTCACACGAGAGGGGACTCCATGGATCCGGCCCGTATACCGGTGATCGTCGGTGTCGGCGACGTCCGCTCCGGCCGCGCGGGCGAACCGGCGGGCCCGCGGGAACCGCTCGACCTGATCACCGACGCCGCCCGCGCCGCCATCGTCGACAGCGGATCCCCCGCCCTCGGCTGCCGGATCGACGCGATCCACGCGGTGAAGACCGTCAGCTGGTCGTACGACGACCTCCCCGGACTGCTGGCCGCGCGGTTGACGCTGCCGTCACCGCGGTCGAGCACGTCCCCGATCGGCGGACACTGGCCCGCGGCACTCCTCGACCGGATCGGCGACGACATCGCCGCGGGCCGGTCGTCGGCGGCGCTCCTCGTCGGCGGCGAGGCGCAGGCGACCATGACGGCGCTCCGGAAGTCGGGCACCGATCCCGCGTCGCTGGGCTGGGAGTCGGCGCCGGGCGGCCCGCCCGCGTTCGACCCGGCAGACCTCGGGAGCCCCGCGATGCAGCGCGCCGGGCTGATCGTGCCGACCCGGGTGTACCCGTTGTTCGAGAACCGCGTGGCACACGAGTCGGGTCTCGGCCCCGGCGAGTCGCTGACGGAGTCGGCGCGGATGTATTCGGCGTTCTCCGAACTGGCGGCGAAGAACCCGGTGTCGTGGACGTCCGAGGTGTATTCCGCCAAGGACATTGCCACGGTGGGTCCGGGCAACCGGATGGTGTGCGAACCGTACCCGCTGATGCTCAATGCCATGCCGTTCGTCGATCAGGCCGCTGCGGTGCTGGTGTGCTCGCTGGCCGTCGCCCGGGACCACGGCGTCCCCGAGGACCGCACGGTGTACCTGTGGGGCGGCGCGGGTGCCACCGATCCCGTGGACATACTGAGCCGCAACGGTTTCGGAACTTCGGCGGCGATGACGGACGCGGTGCAGCAGGCGCTGTCGCGGGCCGCGGTCGACGCCTCGGCACTGGACATCGTCGACGCCTACAGCTGCTTCCCGGTGGTGCCGAAGCTCCTGACCCGCACACTCGGCCTGCGCGGCGACGTCGTGCCGAGCGTGACGGGCGGCCACTCCTTCTTCGGCGGCCCCCTCAACAGCTACACGCTGCATTCGATCGCCGAGGTCACCCGCAGGCTGCGGGAGGACGGGGGAACGGCCCTGGTCCACGGCAACGGTGGCTATCTGACGTACCAGCACGTCGTGTTGCTCGCAAGTACCCCGCATCCGGTCGGATACGTCGGCGATCCGGAGCCTGCGCAACTCACAGCGCAGGCACCGGAACTCGTCGCCGGGTACGAGGGCCGAGCCGGCATCGTCACCTCTACGGTGGAGTACGGCCGCGACGGCGCCCCGGCGACGGGTTTCGTCGTCGCGCACACCCCCGACGGCCGGCGTCTCGCCGGACACACGGGCGCCGAGGAGGCGGCCGCGCTGTCCGCCTTCGCGCACACCCCGGCGCGGTCGCCGATCGGGCGGTCCGTGCACGTCACCGATCGCGACGGCGTCCTGTCGCTACGGTTCTGACGGAGCTAGTCCAGCTCGGCGGCCAGCTCCATCCACTGTTCCTCGGTGGCTTCCTTGTCCGCGACGACCTGCTTGAGCTCGGCATCGAGCTTCTGCAGCTTGTCCGGATCGGTGGCGGCCTCCGCCAGCTTCTCGTGCAGCGTCCGTTCGCGGTCGTCCAGCTTCGCGACGGCACGCTCGAGACGCGACAGTTCCTTGCGCGCGGCGCGTTCGGCGGCCCCGTCCCGCACCTGCTTGGGCGCGGACGCACCGGTCGCGGTCGACGCCACCGACGGTGCGCCGGTGTCGACCATCTTCGCCCGCCGACGCAGGTAGTCCTCGATGCCGCCGGGCAGGTTGGTCAGCTTGCCGTCGCCGAACAGCGCCCAGGTGGTGTCACAGATGCGTTCGATCAGGTAACGGTCGTGGCTGATCACGACCATCGTGCCCGCCCAGCCGTCGAGGATGTCCTCGAGTTGCTGCAGGGTGTCGATGTCGAGGTCGTTGGTCGGCTCGTCGAGCAGCAGGACGTTCGGCTCCGACATCAGCACCCGCGTGAGCTGCAGACGGCGACGCTCGCCACCGGACAGGTCACCGACCGGTGTGCGCTGCCGGGCGGGGGTGAAGCCCAGCCGCTCGGCGAGCTGTCCGGCCGACACCTCCTTGTCGCCCAACGTGATCCGCTCGGCGACGTCCTTGACGGCCTCGAGCACCCGCATGTTCGTCGGCAGGTCGTCGAGTTCCTGACGGAGCCAGCCGATGTGCACCGTCTGCCCCTGGATGCGCTTGCCCGACGCCGGCGAGATCTCCCCGGCGAGCGTGCGCAGGAGCGTCGTCTTGCCGGAGCCGTTGACGCCGACCAGACCGACGCGCTCACCGGGCGCCAACCGCCAGGTGAGGTCGTCGACGAGCACCCGCCCGTCCGGCGTCTCCAGGCGCGCGTCCTCGAGTTCGATGACGACCTTGCCGAGCCTGCGTTGCGCGAACGACGCCAGCGCCACGTTGTCGCGGGGCGGCGGGACATCCGCGATCAACGCCTCGGCGGCCTCGATCCGGTACTTGGGCTTGGACGTGCGGGCGGGTGCGCCGCGCCGCAGCCAGGCCAGTTCCTTGCGGGCGAGGTTGCGGCGGCGTTCCTCGGACGCGTCGGCCTGCCGGGAGCGTTCCGCCCGGGCGAAGATCCAGTCGTTGTATCCGCCCTCGTAGCTTTCGACCCTGCCGCCCACCACTTCCCACGTGCGGTTGGCGACGGTGTCCAGGAACCACCGGTCGTGGGTCACGACGACCAGCGCGCTCCGACGGGTGACGAGATGTTCCGCCAGCCACTGCACACCCTCGACGTCGAGGTGGTTGGTCGGCTCGTCGAGCACCAGCAGATCGAGGTCCTGGACGAGCGCGGCCGCCAGCGCGACGCGTCGCCGCTCGCCACCGGACAGTCCGTCGACCGACACCTCCAGACCGAGGTTGTCGATGCCGATGCCGGCCAGGATCGACCGGATGCGGGCGTCGCCCGCCCACTCGTGGTCGGCGACCCCGAGCGGTCCGAGCACCACGTCGCCGACGCTCGAGCCGGGCGGCAGGACGCCACGCTGGGTCACGACCGCCATCCGGAGGCCGCCGACCCGGCTGACACGCCCCGAATCGGGAGCCTCCACCCCGGCGAGCACCTCGAGCATGGTGGTCTTGCCACCGCCGTTGAGGCCGACGACGCCGATGCGTTCGCCTTCCTGCACTCCGAGGGATACCGAATCGAGCAGCGGCTTGATGCCGAAGGACTTCGATACCTGCTCGAGATTGATCAGATTCGCCATCAGTGCGATCCCTCCGCCGCGTCGTTGATTATTCGGGCGCCCGGTACGGGTCCGCTGGCGACTCGCACCGTGCGACACACCCCCGCACCTGCGAGTTCTGCGCTGACCCGGACCGCGGCATCCGCTTCAGCACATAGAAAGGCACAGGTCGGGCCGGACCCGGAGACGATCCCGGCCAGGGCGCCCGCCGCGACACCGGCACGCAGCGTCCGCCGCAGTCCCGGATTCAGCGACAGCGCGGCCGACTGCAGGTCGTTGCCCAGCAACGGGGCCAGCGTCGCGGCGTCGCCCGTCGTGAGGGCGTGCATCAGGTCTTCGGGTCCGCCGAGTCGCGGCGGGTTCCCGTCGGCACGCAGCCGGTCCAGTTCCCGGAACACGGTCGGGGTGCTCAGGCCGCCCTTCGCCAGCGCGAGCACCCAGTGGAACGTGCTGCGGGAGAGCACCGGCAGCAGTCGCTCGCCGCGTCCCGTCCCGACCGCGGTGCCGCCGTGGAGGGAGAACGGCACGTCGCTGCCGAGTTTCGCGGCGAACCCGTCGAGTTCCTCCCGCGACAGGTCGAGCTGCCACAGCGCGTTCAGACCGACCAGCGTCGCGGCGGCGTCGGCGCTGCCGCCGGCCATTCCGCCGGCCACCGGGATGCCCTTGTCGATGGCGATCTCCACGTCGGGACGCCGCCCCGCTTCGGCGGCGAGCATCTCGGCGGCCTGCCACACGAGGTTGCCGCTGTCGGTGGGCACGACGCGGGCGTCCTCGCCGCGGACCTTCACCGACAGCGTCTCCGCCGGGACCACGGACACCGTGTCGCCGAGCGAGAGCGCCTGGAACACCGTCTTCAGCTCGTGATAGCCGTCGTCACGCAGGTCCCCGACGGCCAGATGCAGATTGACCTTGGACGGGGCCCTGACGACGACGGGGCGAGGAACGACGGAAAGCACAAGGGTAGAGCTTAGGCGCTCCCGGTACGGGTGCGGAAATGCGCACCATCACGCACTTTGCCGCTCACCTGCGTCACAGGTGCGGGCCGAGCCGGGTGGTGAGGCTGCCGCCGCGGGCGAGGGGCAGACGCGTCCGCGCCGACCGGATGTCACCTGCGACTTCGGCCGGCCGGTCGTCCGGGTACCGCAGTTCACTGGTGACGGCCGCCGGACCGTCCAGCACGTCGTGTGAGACGGTGCCGACGCCGAGGTCCAACTGGTGCCGGAGCAGCGGCAGGTCTTCGAGATCGGCGTTGGTGATCCCGACCCAGCGTCCCGCGCTCTCCCCCGCCCGCCCGATCTGCACCCGCTCACGCAGCAGGAACGTCGCCGACTCGGCGAGGGACACGGTCGTCTCGACGCGATGCTCCGCGCCGCCCGCGATCACCGTGGGTTCCAGTGCGCAGTCGAGCACCGCGTCGTCCCCGACCTCCACCGACCACTGCGCGGTGGACAGCACCTCAACGCGGCCGGGCAGGGCCAGCGACGCCGCGACGCTGCGCAGCGTCAGCCGGGCCCCCGGCAGCAGCCGGACGGTGATGTCCCAGTGGTCGCCGCCGAGCGGGGTCGCGGCGGTGCCGATCACGTGGACCGTGTCGCGGCCGGTGATCCGGGCCGCCAGTCCCCCGGCCGCGGAGATCCGCGGACTGCGATCGGGGGACGCGAGGATCGTCAGTTCGGTGCGCACTACGGGTGCACGGCGGCGAGCGTGCGCACCTGCTCCCGCACCCATGCCAGCGCCGGTCCGGACGACGGGTCCTCCGTCAACGAGATCAGCGCGGTGGGCCTGCCCTCGCGAACCTGCTCGGCGTCGCGGCGCATCACCCCGAGGTCGGCTCCGACCATCGGTGCGAGGTCGGTCTTGTTGATCACGAGCAGATCCGAGAACGTCACACCGGGACCGCCCTTGCGGGGAACCTTGTCGCCGCCGGCGACGTCGATGACGAAGATCTGCACGTCGATCAGGCCCGAGGAGAACGTCGCGGTGAGGTTGTCGCCGCCCGACTCCACCAGGATCAGATCGAGCGGCGGGTTGGCTGCGATCAGGTCGTCGATGGCGTCGAGGTTGGCGGTGATGTCGTCGCGGATCGCCGTGTGGGGGCAGCCACCGGTCTGCACGGCGGCGATGCGTTCGTCCGGCAGCACGGCGTGGCGGCGCAGGAAGTCCGCGTCCTCGGTGGTGTAGATGTCGTTGGTCAGCACGGCCAGCGACAACTCCTCGCGCAGTTGCCTGCAGAGCGCGGCGACGAGCGCCGTCTTGCCCGACCCGACCGGACCGCCGATCCCGATGCGGACCGGTTCCCCCGCCACCCGGACCCGCCGAGGGCGGTCGTGGTGGTGGTCGTGCGGTTCACCGTCGATGAAATGTGGTGGCATGGTTGATTTCTCCTCACTGGGTGCAGCGGCTGTCACGACTTTGGGTACAACGCTGTCACGACACGAACAGGGGGCGGTCCCGCAGAACGTGCCGTTCGGCGACGACGTCCAGAAACGGGTCGGACACGCTCGCGAGTCCGGTCACGCATCGGTCGGCGATGTCGTCGCACAGGTCGGCCAGCCCGAACGTGCATGCGGCGACCTGCGCGGGATCGAGAGCGAGCAGGCGCTGCGCGGCGATCGCGGACCCGGTCATGGTGGTGTACACGAAGACCAGTGCCGCCTCCCGCGGTCCGACCCCGGTGACGGCTCCGACCATGCCCGACACCACCGGCAGGTGCGGGCGCGGCCCGAGCGGCGACCAGTCGTTTTCGGGCCACGTGGTGCGGGCCAGCCGCAGCAGGCCCCGTCCCTGCGCCCGCGAAGACGACCGCGCCGCCGGGGACGGGGTGCGCGCGTCCATCTCGGCGTGGGCTCGTTCGGCGGTGAGCCCGCCCGCGCACACCGCCGCGGTGACCGATCCCCCGACGAGCCCGGCGGTCCGGATCCGACGTCGCAGGAACGCTTCCGTCGTAGCGACATCGCGGACGACACCGGCGGCGACGGCCTCCTCGATGCCGCCCGAATGCACGTGCCCGCCCGTGGGCAGCCTCGAGTCGGCGAGCGACATCAGGTGAGCGAGGCGCATCAGAACAGGAAGTAGCGCTGGGCCATGGGCAGTTCCGCCGCCGGCTGCTCTTCCCACACCTCGCCGTCGATGCGGACGGTGAACGTGTCGGGGTCCACCTCGATCCGCGGCTGCGCGTCGTTGCGCGGCATGTCGGCCTTGCCCCGCGACCGCACGTTCGCGACCGGCACCAGCCGCCGGTTCAGGTCCAGCCGATCCGCCAGTCCGTCCTCGAGGGCGTGCGGCGCGACGAAGTGCACGGACGTGGCGGCCGCGGCCTTGGGGGCCGCCCCGAACATGGGGCGCGGAAGCACCGGCTGCGGAGTCGGTATGGACGCGTTGGCATCACCCATCGCGGCCCACGCGATCATCCCGCCCTTGATCACCGCGTGCGGCCGGACCCCGAAGAACGCCGGATCCCACAGCACCAGGTCGGCGAGTTTGCCGACCTCGACCGACCCGATCTCGTCCTCCAGCCCGTGCGCGACGGCGGGGCAGATCGTGTACTTCGCGACGTAGCGCTGGACGCGCTGGTTGTCGGCGCCGGCGTCGCCGGGCAGGAAACCCCGCCGGCGCTTCATCACGTGCGCCGTCTGCCAGGTGCGCAGCACGACCTCGCCGATCCGTCCCATCGCCTGCGAGTCGCTACCGATCATGGAGATGGCGCCGAGGTCGTGCAGCAGGTCCTCCGCCGCGATGGTGGACGGCCGGATGCGGCTCTCGGCGAACGCCAGGTCCTCCGGGATCTTCGGGCTCAGGTGATGGCACACCATGAGCATGTCGAGGTGCTCGTCGAGGGTGTTCACGGTGTGCGGCCGAGTCGGATTGGTCGAACTCGGCAGGACGTTCGGGTGCGCGGCCACCGTGATGATGTCCGGTGCGTGACCGCCGCCGGCCCCTTCCGTGTGATAGGCGTGGATCGCACGTCCGGCGATCGCCGCGAGCGTGTCCTCGACGAAACCCGCCTCGTTCAACGTGTCCGAGTGCAGCGCCACCTGCACCCCCGCGGCGTCCGCGACGGTGAGGCACGCGTCGATGGCAGCCGGGGTCGAACCCCAGTCCTCGTGCAGCTTGAATCCGGAGACGCCGCCGCGCAACTGCTCCCACATCGACTCGGAGCTGACCGTGTTGCCCTTGCCGAGCAGGGCGATGTTCATCGGCCAGCCGTCGAGTGCCTCCAGCATCCGGGCGGTGTGCCAGGAACCGGGGGTGACGGTGGTGGCCTTGCTGCCCTCGGCGGGGCCCGTGCCGCCGCCGATCATCGTCGTGATGCCGCCACCCAGCGCCTCGTCCATGATCTGCGGGCAGATGAAGTGCACGTGGCAGTCGATACCGCCTGCGGTGAGGATCTTGCCGTTCCCGGCGATGATCTCGGTGGACGGTCCCACCACGAGATCGGGGTGCACGCCCGACATCGTGTCGGGGTTGCCCGCCTTGCCGAGCGCCACGATGCGCCCGTCCCGAATACCGACGTCCGCCTTGATGATTCCCCAGTGGTCGACCACCACCACCCCGGTGATCACCGTGTCGGGTGCGCCCTCGGCGCGCGTCGCGCGACCCTGACCCATGGACTCGCGCAACACTTTTCCGCCACCGAACACCGCTTCGTCGCCGGCCAGTCCCGGACCGCCGCTGCGGTCCTCGGTGATCTCGATCAGAAGGTCGGTGTCGGCAAGCCGGATGCGGTCGCCGGTCGTGGGACCGAACAGCTCCGCGTACCGTGCGCGGCTGAGATCGGTCACGACGCGTCCAGCTTTCCGGGAGGAGTGAGGCTCAGCCCGTGCACTTCCCGGGTTCCGCGCAGCGGCACGAGTGAAACCGTCTGCGCGATACCCGGTTCGAAACGCACCGCGGTGCCCGCGGGAATGTCCAGCCGCAGCCCGTGGGCGGCGGAACGGTCGAACCGCAGGGCGTGGTTGGCCTGCGGAAAATGAACGTGACTACCGACCTGCACCGGCCGGTCACCGGTGTTGACCACCGCGAGTTCCGTGCGGGGAGAACCCTCGTTGAGCTCGATCACGCCCTCGGCGCAGAAGACTTCACCTGGAATCACGGTCACCCCTACGCGATCGGATCGTGGACGGTGACGAGTTTCGTGCCGTCCGGAAAAGTGGCCTCCACCTGCACGTCGTGCAGCATCTCCGGGACACCCTCCATCACGTCGGCACGGGTGAGCACCTCCCGGCCGGACACCATCAGCTCCGCCACCGACCGGCCGTCGCGGGCCCCCTCGAGGATGTGATCCGTGATGAGGGCCACGGCCTCCGGGTGGTTCAGCACGAGTCCGCGTTGCCGGCGCCTGCGCGCGAGTTCCGCGGCATAGCTCAGGAGCAGACGCTCCTGCTCGTGGGGCGACAAGCGCATGTGTCCTCCTGCGGTCGGTGCGTCGCAATACTGCCACGAACTGCACTCTGCCACCGCCCGCGCCCGGAACGGCTGCCGTTCTCACCGCGGAAACACGCGTGACACGAACCCGTCACAGCGCAGTCCTAGCGTCTCCCCATGACCGACTTCCCCGCCGCCCATCCCCCATTCGACGGGGCGACGCGTAGTCCCGTCAATAGCCGGCGGGGATGCCGAACACCCTGATCGCGTCGCGGTACATGCCGAGTTGCTGATCCTTGGTCAGGGGCATGAATTCGGCGATCAGCTGACCGGCACTGGTGACCGCGCTCATCGCCCCGACCACCGGCAGTCCGGCGACGTTGAAATCGACCGTTGCCCTGCGGATATGATTCGCCGACGTCACGATGATCGCGCCGCCCGCACCGAGCGAGCGGGCGAGCGGAACCGAGTTGAGCGCGTTGCCCACCGTCGATCCGGCACGATGCTCGGGGTGGATGCGCTGTGCAGGCACACCGTGCGCCTGCAACCATCCCTGCATCGCGGCCGCCTCCGTGATGCCGTTCTGCGGGTTGCCGCCGGTGACGATGATCGGCGACATCGGCGAGACCCACGACTGCACCATCGCGGCCTGCAGGCGGTTGACCAATTCCGGACGCATCGTGCCGTCGGGGAGCAGACCGAACCCGAGGACGATGATCGCGGTGGACGGTCCCTGGATTGCCGGAAGCGGGTTCGGGGGCGTGAACGAGGCAATTCTGATCGCGTTCAGCATCCCGTCGACGCCGGCGCGCATACCGCCGTCCGCCGCGCCCAGCCGGGCGAGCGCGGCCTCACGGGTGATCAGATCACCGGCGGCGTCGGCGTAGATGGCCTGTAACGCCAGCGCGTTCGTGTCGCCGGGCTCGCCGGCGACGGCGCCGCCGATGTCCGCGAGGGCACCGCGGGTGTCCCCCGCGGCGAATCTGCCCTGCGCGCTGTTGAAGAGGTCGGCCGCCGAGGCTGACGCCGTCGCGGTGGTCGAGACCGCCAGCGCCAGGCAGAAGGCGGTGGTCATGACTGCGGCGAGCAGCCCCCTGACCGCCGAAGAGATGGATCGAGCACGGAAGTGCGTCACGCTGAGACCTTTCCGTCGGATTTTCACGAAATACCTATGCGATGGTCCGTGGAGCGTCGGCGCCAGTGTAGTGACACTCGTGGGGCTGGTGGGGCAATCGTTACTTACCGTTATCTCCCGCCGATAGAGGACAGAAGATGTCCTCTATCGATGGCATCCTGAGGTGCATGCGGGAAACTTCGGCACGACTCCTCCGGCTGCTCTCCCTGCTCCAGACCCGAAAAGACTGGTCCGGGGCAGAACTCGCCGACCGGCTCGGCATCACCGCTCGCACCGTCCGGCGAGATGTGGAGAAACTCCGCGACCTCGGCTATCCGGTCGACGCGACGGTCGGGGTCGGCGGTGGGTACCAACTCGGCGCCGGCGCGGAAATGCCGCCCCTGCTACTCGACGACGAAGAAGTGCTGGCCGTCGCGCTCGGCCTTCAATCCGGCGCGACCGGATCCGTGGTCGGCATCGGAGAGGCGTCGATGCGGGCACTCACCAAACTCCGGCAGGTAATGCCGTCCCGCCTGCGGCACCGCCTCGAGGCACTGCAGGTCGACGTCGTCCACCGCGAGCCCGCGAAGAGCGCCGTCGACGCCCGGGTCCTCTCTGCCGTCGCATCGGTGTGCCACAACCACGAACGACTCCGGTTCGACTACCGTACCCACGACGGCACCGAGAGCCGCCGCGAAGTGGAGCCGTACCGGCTCGTGCGCTCCGGACTGCGCTGGTACCTCGTCGCCTGGGACGTCGCCCGCGCCGACTGGCGGTCGTTCCGGGTGGACCGACTGACACCCAGGATCCCGACGGGACCGCGATTCGCACCCCGCGAACTGCCGCCCGGCGGCGCCGCCGAGTTCGTCGCACGCGGAATCAACCGGGCAGTCACCCGGATCCGCGCACGGGTGCTGCTGCACGCGTCGATCGACGACATGGCGGTCCTGGTGCACGAAGACTGGGGAACTCTCGAAGAAATGCCCGACGGACAGTGTGCGGTGGCGCTCGGCGGCGACTCCGTGCCGTCGATAGCCAACTGGCTCAGCGCATTCGGCGTCGACTTCACCGTCCTCGACCCCCCTGAGCTGCGCGAAGAGTGCCGACGGGTGGGTGAGCGTCACCGCCTCTTCGCCGACCGCTACGGTAACGCCTGACCGAGACGCCGTTCAGCCGTCACCGCGGACCGAAAATCCCGTGGAACCGAACGGTCCTGCGCGGCGTCCAACCAGGTGACGACAACGAAAGGTCGGGGTAGTCGGGGATGCAGCACACGATTGTCGAGGAGGGGCGCGCGCGGGCGCCCGCGGGGGCGGGACCAATCGGGAAAGTGCTCGTCGGGGGCCATCTGGCACTCGGTGGCGCCACCGTCGTGATCATGGCGTTCTCGTTGGCGTTCGTGTGCACCCTGGACAACGGAACTCAGCCGTGGACGTGGCCGGGAAGGTATTCGACGGCCTGGTTCGTCGCCGCCGCCATCGTCTCCACCACGCTGTGGGCGCTCTTCGTGACGGGAACGGTGATCTTCTCGTCGAGACCCCGGCGGGCACTCGGAACGGCCACGTTCTTCGTCGCCGCGGCCCTCGGAGCCGCTGCGGTGATCGGGTTGTTCGGGCCGTCGGAGAGTTCGGCGCTGCAACTCTGGCTGGTCTGCGCCATGAATCTCGGGTACCAGGCCGCGCACCTCAGATCGGCGTAGCAGCGCGACGGTGTGTGAAGACGAGACAAGGCCCCACTCCGTGACGAGTGGGGCCTTGCTCGAACGTCATGTCCCGGCGAACCGGGAAGTCATGGCCGTTCTCAGATCAGGGTGACGCCGGTGGCCTGCGGGCCCTTGTTGCCCTGGCCGATCTCGAACGAAACACGCTGATTCTCCTCGAGCGTGCGGAAGCCGCCGCTCTGGATCTCCGAGTAATGGACGAACACGTCAGCGCTGCCGTCCTCGGGGGCGATGAAGCCGAACCCCTTCTCGGAGTTGAACCACTTCACGATGCCCTCTGCCATGTAAATCTCCTCTAACACAGTAACTTCTTCAGGTAACCGGCTCGGTTACCAGGGTCATTGACACGACCGTCTACGACAATTCCTGTGGAGGACGTCCAAACGCTCGCAACCATCGATTTGCGAGCGTGGGAAACACAAACACAAAACTTACGACCTCCAATAGTGAACCACACATCTGGTCGGTTGTCTCCCCCGGGCCCGTGAGTACTTGTTAACGGCCGGCGGTTGAGAAGTACTCACGGGTGGGTGGCGGCGAGACGCACGAACGCCGCGGCGTCGAGGGTCTCCCCGCGGGCGGACGGTGGGATGCCGGCCTCGAGCAGTCGTCGCTCGGCCTCGGCGGGCGATCCCGCCCATCCGCCGAGCGCGGCTCGTAAAGTCTTGCGGCGCTGAGCGAAAGCCGCATCGATGACGGCGAACACGCGGCGGCGGTGCTCGTCGTCGACGGGCCACGGCGGTTCGGCGTAGCGGTCGACGCGGACGAGACCCGACTCGACCTTCGGAACGGGCCAGAACACCGCCCGGCCGACCGCACCGGCGCGGCGGACGGCACCGAAGAAGTTGGCCTTCACACTCGGCACGCCGTAGATCTTGCTGCCCGGGGACGCCGCCAGGCGGTCGGCGACCTCGGCCTGCACCATCACCAGCGCGGTTCGCAGGCTGGGCAGTTCGGCGAACAGGTGCAGCAGCACGGGCACCGCCACGTTGTACGGCAGATTCGCGACGAGTGCCGTGGGTTCGCCGGGGATCTCGGACGGCGCGACCCGCATCGCGTCCGCGCCGACGACGGTCAGCCGGTCGGCGAGTTCCGGGGCACGGTCGGCGACCGTGACCGGGAGCCGGGCGGCGAGGTTGGGGTCGATCTCGACGGCGATCACCTTGTCGACGACGTCGAGCAGCGCCAGCGTCAGCGAACCGAGCCCGGGGCCGACCTCGAGGACCGTGTCCTCGCGTCCCACTCCGGCGGTCGCGACGATGCGCCGGACCGTGTTGGCGTCGTGCACGAAGTTCTGCCCCAACTGCTTGGTGGGGCGCACGCCGAATTCCTCGGCTAACGCACGCACTTCGGCGGGGCCGAGCAGTGCGGCCTGACCTCGAGCGGCGGGGGGTACTTCGGCGTCGGACACCAACCGAACTTTAACGCACGCCGAGCCTGCCCGAGCACGTCGGCCACGCTCCCCAGCCCTGCGTCCGCTGCGTCTGCGACGCGATGGCGATCTGCTCCTCGCGGGACGCGAGGTCGGCGCGCGGCGCGTACTTGAGGCCGCCCTGACGCTCCCACGTGTTCTGGTCGAACTGGACGCCGCCGAAGAATCCGTTGCCGGTGTTGATGGCCCAGTTGCCGGTGGCCTCGCACTGCGCGAGAGCGTCCCAGACCGAACCGTTCTCGACGGGCGGCACCTCGGTGCCCGGCTTCGCGCCGACGCGGATCACCTTCGGCTGCGCAGGCGTCGTGACCGTCGCGGACACCTGGTTGCGTCCGACTTCCTCGCCGTTGACGGTATTGACCGCGAACGTGACGTCCTGGACGCCGGGCGCTCCTTGACTCTCGACCACGGTGCGGCTCTTGTTCATCGTCGGGTCCTCGACCCGCTGTTCCTCCGGAGCCAGCGGCAGCGTCTCGACCTTCGTCTCGGTGCGGTCACGGGTGACCGTGACGTCCATCCCCTCGGTCAGCGGAGTGTCCGCGGCCGGGACGACGGTGTCGGCCTGCTCGAGTGGCGCGCCGTGCGCGGCCAGGAAGTCCCCGACCGTCGGCGCGGCCATGCGGACGTCGGCGACCGGAAGCGCACCGTCGGCGAGCTTGACGACGAGCGGGTTGAGCACGTCGAGTGCGGCGCCGTCGAGCGGAAGTCGCTGCGAACGGGACGCGGACACGTGCACGTCCTCCCCGAGATCGAACTGCTTCAGCGCGTCCTCGACGGTGAGCGCGGTGGTCCACACCGTCTTGGGCTGCCCGTCCACGGTCAGCGACACCTCGCGCGCGCGGCGCAGGACCACGGTGTCCCCGTCGGACAGGGTCGCGTCGCGTTCCGGCGCCACCACGTCGCGGTCGGTGACCGAGTACCCGGCGTCGGCCAGGGCGGCATCGACGCTCGTGGTCATGGTGCTCAGCGAGATCGTCTCGCCGTCCACGTCGAGGGTGACGTTCTTGTGCCGGACCACGGCCATCACTCCGCCGGCGATCAGCGTGGCGAGAAGCAGGGCCACCACGGTGTACAGCAGTGGCGAGCGAGCCGAGTTGATCTTCGCGAAGGGTGACATCGGGTTCCTTTACTTCAGATCGTCAGCGGAGTCCGAGCTTGCTGGTGCAGGCGGGCCAGGCGCCCCAGCCCTGCGCCGCCTGGACCTTCTCGGCGACGGAGATCTGCTGTTCGCGGGAGGCGAGGTCGGCGCGGGAGGCGTACTGGGTTCCGCCGAACGCCTCCCAGGTGCTCTGGGTGAACTGCAGTCCGCCGAAGAATCCGTTGCCGGTGTTGATGGCCCAGTTGCCGGTGGCCTCGCAGTGCGCGATCGAATCCCAGGTGGAGGCGTTGGAGATGGCGAGTTCCTTCACGCCGACCTTGACGAGCGCGGGCGCCGGCTCGCGGAGCACCTGCGAGCTGAGTTCCTGGCGTCCGGCCTCGACACCGTTGACCGTCTTCACGGAAGCGGTGACGGTGCGCTCGCCGGGAACGCCGGGGTTTTCGACGACGGTCTTGCCCTTGTCCAGAGCGGGATCGTCGACGCGGTTCTCGGGCGGCGCGATCGGCAGCGTCTCGGTGCGGGTCTCGGTGCGGTCGCGGGTCACGTGGATCTCGGCGCCTTCGACGACGGGGGCGTCGGCCGGGGGCACGACGGTGTCGGCCTGCTCGAGCGGGGCGCCGTTGGCGGCGAGGAGTTCGCCGACGGTGGGGGCGGCGAGGCGGACGTCGGTGAGCGGGGCGCCGCCGTCGGCGACCTTGACGAGCTTGGCGTTGACGACCTCGAGCGAGGTGCCCTCGAGCGGCAGACGCTCGGAGCGGGACGCCGAGACGTGGACGTCGTCGGCGAGTTCGAACTGCTTCAGCGCGTCGTCGACGGTGAGCGCGGTGGTCCACACGGTCTTGGGCTGCCCGTCGACGGTGAGGTCGATCTCGCGGGCACGCCGCAACACCACCGTGTCGCCGTCGGAGAGCGACGCGTCGGCCGCGGGAGCGACCGCGTCACGTTCGCCGACGGTGTATCCGGCGTCGTCGAGCGCGCCGCTGACATCTGAGGCCATCGTGCCGAGCGAGATCGTCTCGCCGTCGATGTCGAGCGTGACGGTCTTATGCCGTGCCACTGCCAACGCACCGACCACGACGAGCGTCGCGAGCAGTGCCGCGACGACTACGTAGAGAAGGGGCGATTTGGCGTTGTTGATTCTGGCTAGAGGCGACACATGAATTCCCAAGGCTGGCGGACGATTGATCACGGTACGGTAACGAATCGGCGATGGTCTGGCAACTTTGCCGCTACGACCTGCGTCCTAGATCACGAAAAGGTTGAGATCGGGGACGGTTTTCGCTTTACCGTCATCAATCGCTTCTGGTCCGGACCACCCTCGAAACGCAGTATCTTGCGACATGCACCAAGAAGCCCGGAAGCGACCGGGCATTACCGACAAGAAAGCTGGGGTTCCGTGCGCAGCAGATCCGATCGACTTCTGAGACTCGTCAGACGTCCGAGAGTGCCCGCGGTGATCGCCGCGCTGACGCTGCTCGTCACACTCGTCGCGCCCGGGATCGCCGGCGCGCAGCAGCCCGCTGCGGGCAACGACTACACCATCGCCACCGACATCACGTTCGCCCCGTTCGAGTTCCAGGACGAGAGCGGCAAGCTCGTCGGCATCGACATGGACCTCCTCGCCGCCATCGCCGAGGACCAGGGGTTCACTTACCGGGTCAACGCCGTCGGATTCGACGCCGCACTGCAGGCGGTCACCGGCGGCCAGGCCAACGGCATGATCGCCGGCATGTCGATCACCGACGCCCGCAAGGCGACGTTCGACTTCTCCGACCCGTACTTCGAATCGGGTGTGCAGATGGGCGTGCTCGAGTCCAACGACTCGATCACGTCGTACGAGGACCTGCGCGGCAAGTCCGTCGCCGTCAAGAACGGCACCGAGGGCGCCACGTATGCGGAGTCCATCAAGGACCAGTACGGGTTCACCACCAAGTACTTCGCCGACTCGTCGAGCATGTTCGACGAGGTCCGCACGGGTAACTCGGTGGCCGTGTTCGAGGACTACCCCGTCCTCGCCTACGGCATCAAGCAGGGCAACGGGTTCAAGACCGTCACCGACAAGGTCCCCGGCGCCAGCTACGGGTTCGCCGTCGCGAAGGGCCAGAACGCGCAGCTCCTCCAGGAGTTCAACACCGGTCTCGCCAACGTGAAGGCGAGCGGCAAGTACGACGAGATCCTCGACACCTACCTCAACGCCGACGCCTCCGACGACGACAACTCGATCCTCGGCCTGATCAAGAGCACCTACCCGCTGCTGCTCGAGGGGCTGTGGCTGACGATCGTCCTGACCGTGGTCTCGATCGCCATCGCGCTCGTGCTCGGCGCGATCTTCGGCCTGTTCCGGGTGTCGACCAATATCGTCCTGCGCGGCATCGGTACCACCTACGTGGACGTGTTCCGCGGAACTCCGCTGCTGGTGCAGGCCTTCTTTATCTACTTCGGCATCCCGGCGGCGCTGGACTTCCAGATGTCGGCGTTCACCGCGGGCATCATCACATTGAGCCTCAACGCAGGCGCCTACATGGCCGAGATCGTGCGCGGCGGCATCCTGTCCGTGGACAAGGGCCAGATGGAAGCGTCCCGGAGCCTCGGCATCAGCTACCTGAAGTCGATGCAGAAGGTCGTGATGCCGCAGGCCGTGCGGACGATGATCCCGTCGTACATCAACCAGTTCGTGATCACGCTGAAGGACACGTCGATCCTGTCCGTGATCGGACTCGCCGAGCTCACTCAGACCGGGCGGATCATCATCGCCCGCAACTTCCAGTCCTTCAACATGTGGCTGATCATCGGCGTGATGTATTTCATCATCATCATGGCGTTGACGAAGCTGTCGAACCGGCTCGAAAAGAGGATCAACAAGTGACCGAGACACCGGTGACGGACAACAAGGCCGAGGCAGCGGACCCGAAGATCCGGGTGAAGGGCCTGAAGAAGTCGTTCGGCGACAACGAGGTACTCAAGGGCATCGACGTCGACATCGCGAGCGGCGAAGTGGTGTGCGTGATCGGGCCGTCCGGCTCCGGCAAGAGCACGTTCCTGCGCTGCCTCAACCGGCTCGAGGACATCACCGGCGGCAACGTCGTCGTCGACGGCTTCGACGTGAGCAATCCCAAGATCGACATCGACCGGGTGCGCCAGCACATCGGGATGGTGTTCCAGCACTTCAACCTGTTCCCGCACATGACGGCGATCGAGAACGTGATGCTCGCGCCCGTGCAGACCAAGCGGGCCTCCAAGGAGGAGGCGCGGGCGACGGCCGTGCGGTTGCTCGAGCAGGTCGGGCTGGCGGAGAAGGCGGACGCGAAGCCGGCGAATCTGTCGGGTGGGCAGAAGCAGCGCGTCGCGATCGCGCGGGCCCTGGCGATGAGCCCGGACATCATGCTGTTCGACGAGGCCACCAGCGCGCTGGACCCCGAGATGGTGGGCGAGGTGCTGCAGGTGCTGCGCGACCTCGCAAAGGGCGGCATGACGATGGTCGTGGTCACCCACGAGATGGGCTTCGCCCGCGAGGTATCCGACCGGGTGATCTTCATGGCCGACGGTTACGTGGTGGAGGAGGGAACTCCGGAGCAGATCTTCGGCGACCCGCAGCAGTCCCGCACCCAGGACTTCCTGAACAAGGTCCTCTGACACGTGAGCGGCGAAGCGTGCCGGGGCACACTTCGCCGCTCACCTGGGGGTCAGACGGTGGCGGGTTCCTTCGCGGCCCACGGCAGCTTGTCGCCGAGCAGTCCGTCGACACCGAAGCGACCCGATCCGACCACGGCGAGCAGCAGCGACGCGACGCCGAGCGCCAGGACCAGTTCGTAGCCGCCGTCGCTCGCGAAGATGCCCTTGTCGACGTGGGCGATGAAGAACGCGCCGACCATGTCGAGGAACAGCAGGATCCCGAAGACCGGGACTGCGGCGCCGACGATGAGCGCGAGGCCGCCGATGACCTCGAGCCAGGTCACGACGAACGCCGAGACGCCGGGGAGCGGCACTCCCATGGCCTCGAAGCCTGCGGTCTGGCCTGCGTGGCCGTTGGTGAACGCCTTCTGCCAGCCGTGGGCGAGGAAGATGACGCCGATACCCAGTCGGGCGACGAGAATTCCCAGGTTCCGAACTGCGGGGTTGTTCATGGATGCGCCTTTCATCGAGGTGTCCCCGCGCGACCGGGACGACCATTGGTTGAACAGGCAACGATCCTAAGTTCTCTAAGTTGAAACTTCAACTTAAGGCCTGCGGCCCTGTGCGCGCCCGACGAGTCCAGGGACTCCCTACCCACTCACGGGCCGGAGGCCGTACACACGCTCGGCGGTCGCGGTGGACGCCTTCGCCAGGTCGTCCGGGTCCTCGCCGCGGATTTCGGCGAGCGCGCGGACCGTGTACGGCAGGCAGTACGGCTCGTTGGGAGCGCCCCGGAACGGGTGCGGGGTGAGGAACGGCGCATCCGTCTCGACGATCAGCTGATCCGACGACACCAGCGGCGCCGCCTCCCGCAGCGCCTTCGCGTTCTTGAAGCTGACGGTGCCGGAGAAGCTGAGGACGTAACCTGCGTCGATACATTCGCGCGCCATCTCGGCGTCCGAGGAGAAGCAGTGGAAGATCACCGTCTCCGGCGCCCCCTCCTCGCGGAGCACCTGCAGCAGCGCCTGGTCGGCCTCCCGGTTGTGGATCATCAGAGTCTTGCCGAGCCGCTTCGCGAGGTCGATGTGCCAGCGGAAGCCCTCGGTCTGCTCGGGGACGGTGGCGCAGCCGTCGAGTTTCCCCGGCCAGTAGAAGTCGAGTCCCGTCTCCCCCACCGCGACCACCCGGGGATCACCGGCGAGCCGCTCGATCTCCGCCCTGGTCGCGTCGTCGAGCACGTTGGCCCGGGTCGGGTGGATGGCGACGGCCGCGTAGACGCGGGGATCCCAGTGGGCGGCGTCGACGGCGAACTGCGCGGCCGCCAGGTCGTCGGCTACCGTGACCACCCGCTCGACCCCGACCGCGGCCGCCCGGTCGACGATCGCCGTGACGCTCGCGGCGTCCGAGGCTCCACACGCGTCGAGGTGGGTGTGCGAGTCGACGAGCGGGAACAGCGGCGCAGGGGCTTCCGGGGCGGGACGGTCTTTGCTCATGCGGACATTGTCGACGCCGCCGCCGCACGTGTCACATGCGGTACTTTCACCCCGACGGGGAGGGAGCCGTGTCCATGACTTCGAGCTCGATGAACGGCCGCGTGATCGCGGTGACCGGCGGCGCGAGGGGAATCGGGAGGGAAATCACCCGACAGCTGGCGGTCGCGGGCGCGCGGGTCGCGATCGGTGACATCGACGGCGCCGCGGCCCGGCGCACCGCGGACGAACTCGGCCGGGCGGGCGGGACCGTCGAGGGCCTCGAACTGGACGTCACCGACACCGGGTCGTTCTCGGTGTTCCTCGCGGCCGTCGAGGACCATTGGGGACCGATCGACGTGCTCGTCAACAATGCCGGCGTCATGTGGGTCGGGAGCTTCGACGAGGAGCCCGAGTCCGCGACGGACCGGCAGCTCGCGGTGAACCTGCACGGAGTCATCCGGGGAGTGCGCCTGGCGGCCCCGGCGATGCGTGAGCGGGGACGCGGCCAGATCGTCACGGTGGCGTCGGCGGCGTCGAAGGTCGCCCCGCCCGGCGAGTCGACGTACGCCGCCACCAAGCACGGCGTCCTCGGCTACCTGACCGGCGTCCGCGAGGAACTGCGCGGGTCGGGTGTGCAGATCTCGGTGATCATGCCCGGGGTCGTGGACACCGAACTCGCGGCCGGGACGGCGACCGGCGCGGCCAGGCTGCTGACGCCGGCGGACGTCGCGAAGGCGGTGGTCGCGGTGATCCGGCGTCCCCGGTTCGAAGTGACCATCCCCCGGTACATCGGCCCGCTGTTCCGGTTGGTCACCGTCTTTCCGCAGTTCGCCCGTGACTTCGCGGTCCGGCGGATGGTTCCCGACCAGGTGCGGTCCACGGACAAGTCGGCGCGCGCGGCGTACGAGTCGCGCACCGTCACCGGCGAGGACGGCGCCGGCCCGGGCTAGATCCCGAATCTGCGCGTCACGAAACGGCGGCGCGCAGATAGAGTGGTCGCACCATGAATGCTGCTGATTCCACCGCCTCGCGGCCACCTTTCTATCTGACGACGGCGATCGCGTACCCGAACGGCGTCCCGCACATCGGCCACGCCTACGAGTACATCTCCTCCGACGCCCTGGCACGGTTCAAGCGTCTGGACGGGTTCGACGTCTACTTCCTGACGGGAACCGACGAGCACGGTCTGAAGATGCAGCAGACCGCGGCCAAGGAAGGCATCGATGTCCGCGAACTCGCCGCGCGGAACTCGGATGTGTTCGAGGCCATGGACAAGACGCTGAACATCTCCTTCGACCGGTTCATCCGCACCACGGATGCCGACCACGAAGAGGCCAGCAAGGCGATCTGGCAGAAGATGCTCGACAACGGCGACATCTACCTCGACACGTACTCGGGCTGGTACTCGGTCCGCGACGAGGCGTTCTACACCGAGGCCGAGACCACGCTGCAGGAGGACGGTTCGCGCCTGTCCACCGAGACGGGCACCCCGGTCGAGTGGACGGAGGAGTCCACGTACTTCTTCAAGCTGTCCGAGTACCAGGACAAGCTGCTGGCCCTCTACGACGAGAATCCCGATTTCATCGCGCCCGCGACGCGGCGCAACGAGATCGTCAGCTTCGTCAAGGGCGGTCTCAAGGATCTGTCGATCTCGCGGACGACGTTCGACTGGGGCGTTCCGGTGCCCGACCATCCCGAGCACGTCATGTACGTGTGGGTGGACGCGCTGACCAACTACCTCACCGGCGCCGGGTACCCGGACACGGATTCCGAGCAGTTCGGCAAGTTCTGGCCTGCGAACCTGCACATCATCGGCAAGGACATCACCCGGTTCCACACCGTGTACTGGCCGGCGTTCCTGATGTCGGCGGGAATCGAGTTGCCGAAGCGGGTCTTCGTGCACGGATTCCTCTACAACAAGGGCGAGAAGATGTCGAAGTCGGTCGGCAACGTCGTCGACCCCGTCGCCATGGTGGAGCAGTACGGCCTCGACGCCGTGCGCTTCTTCCTGCTCCGCGAGATCTCCTACGGCCAGGACGGCAGCTACAGCCACGAGGCCATCGTCACCCGGATCAACGCCGACCTCGCGAACGAACTCGGCAACCTCGCCCAGCGTTCACTGTCGATGGTCGCGAAGAACTGCGACGCGCAGGTCCCGACGCCGGGCGAGCTGACCGAGGACGACACGGCGATGCTCGCGCAGGCGGATGCGCTGCTGGAGCGGGTGCGCGCCGAATACGACGTCCAGGCACTGCATCTCGCGCTGGAGGCGATCTGGTCGGTTCTCGGTGAGACCAACCGGTACTTCTCCAAGCAGGAGCCCTGGGTGCTGCGGAAGACGGATCCGGCACGGATGGCTACGGTGCTGTACGTGACGCTCGAGGTGGTCCGGATCGTGGGCATCCTCGTGCAGCCGGTGATGCCGGGCGCCGCGGAGAAGATCCTGGATCTGCTGGGTCAGAAGAGCGACGCGCGGCAGTTCGGCGACCTTCCGACACGCATCGTGGCGGGCACACCGCTGCCCGCGCCGTCGGGCGTATTCCCCCGTTACGTGGAGGACTGATACGCGCGGGGCCCGTTCTTGTCGGACCCCGCAGGCACACTCTCCCCATGACGCCGACTAGAACATACATTCGATCTCATCACCGTGGATTCGGGAACGGAGCGCGCGTGTTCGACGACGAAGTGAGCCCACAGGCCGCCGCGGCAGTCCACACCCTGATGGGTGAGTTGTCGGGCGCGTACGAGCGCGGGTGGCAGCCCGCCGACGTCATACATCTGGCGCGGAGATCGAAGGAGCCGTCCGACGCGGCGCTGGCGGCGGCCCTGGTGCTGCACGAGGCGGAGCGCACCCGCGCCGCACACCGGGCGCCCCGGGACTGGGTGGAGCAACTCCGCACCATCGGCGAGCAGTACCCGGGCGCGTCCCACCTGGCGGCGCGGGTTCCGGTCGACGGTCCCGACGTTCGGGCGCTGGCCGCCGGACTGCTGTTCGAAGACCCGTACCACTCCGTCTACCAGCTCACCGACCTGTCGCTGGCGTGGACGAATCTGCCCGGCTGGACGGTGCTCACTCCCCCGCCGTCGACGTGGCCCGTCGTGCGGGTCGCCGACCCGTCCGCGGCGATGCCGGGCGAGGCCGAGGCCGACGCGAAGGTGCTCAACAGGATTCGCGGGTTGCTCGCCAAGGCCGAGGCCACCGATTTCGCGGAGGAGGCGGAGATCTTCACCGCGAAGGCGCAGGAGTTGATGACGCGCTATGCGATCAGCGCGGCCCTCCTGCACACC
The DNA here is from genome assembly GCF_002165735.1 of Rhodococcus sp. NCIMB 12038. Lineage (NCBI taxonomy): Bacteria > Bacillati > Actinomycetota > Actinomycetes > Mycobacteriales > Nocardiaceae > Rhodococcus > Rhodococcus sp. NCIMB 12038. The sequence continues at coordinate 35,696 of NZ_NHML01000021.1, read as the reverse complement.
CAGACCGGGGTGGGCAACACCTCAGTGCACAGTCGCCGCATCCACCTGGAGAATCCGTACGTCAAGGAGAAGGTGCACCTTCTCACGGAGATCGGCGACTCCAACCGGGTGCGCACCGTGTGGTTCAGCTCCCTCGCCATCGCGACCGTGGTCGGCGCCCCCCTCGACCTCCAGCAGGTCGACATGCTCTTCACCTCACTGCTTGTGCAGGCCACGCGCGCAATGCAATTCGCGGACGCCGACAGTCGCAGCGGCGCACGCACCACGTCGTTCCGGAAGGGTTTCCTGGCGGGCTTCGCCAGCCGCATCGGGCAGCGGTTGCGCGACGCCGACAGCCGGGCCACGGCCGACGCCGCCGACGAGGCGGCGATCCCGGTCGCCGATCTGCTACCGATCCTGGCCACCAAGTCCGAGGCCGTCGACGCCGAGTTCGACCGCCTGTTTCCGCGGACCAAGAAGGCCCGCGGCCGGGCCGTCGACGCCAACGGCTGGCACGCCGGGCAGGCGGCCGCCGACGACGCGTCGCTGGCGCCCGGGGAGCGTGCTCTCCGGAGGTAGCGCCCGCCTAGTCCTTCCGGGACGCCAGCACCGTTTCGTAGAGTTCCCGCTTCGACACACCGGTGGTGGCGACGAGCGCGCACGCGTCCTTGAGCCGGGTGCCGTCGGCGACCAGTCGCTCCACCTCGTCGACGAGGTCGGCGGGGTCGGACGCGACGAGGGTGGCGCCCTCCACCACGACGGTGATCTCGCCGCGGACTCCCTCGGCTGCCCACTCGGCGAGTTCGGCGAGGGTGCCGCGGCGGACCTCCTCGTACGTCTTGGTCAGCTCCCGGCAGACGGCGGCGCGGCGGGTGCCGCCGAGCACGTCGGCGGCGTCCGCGAGGCAGTCGGCGAGCCGGTGCGGCGCCTCGAAGAACACGCAGGCGCGTTGCTCGGCGACCAAGGCCTGCAACCACGTCTTGCGCTGACCCTGTTTGCGGGGCGGGAAGCCGTCGAAGCAGAACCGTTCGACGGGCAGCCCGGACAGCGCGAGTGCCGTCGTCACCGCCGACGGTCCGGGCAGGCACGTCACCGCCAGATCCTCGGCCACGCACGCCGACACCAGCCGGTACCCGGGGTCGCTGACCGACGGCATGCCGGCGTCGGTGACGAGGAGCACGGTCTTGCCGGACGCGACGTCGGCGACGAGCGCGGGCAGCCGGGCCGTCTCGACCTGGTCGTAGAAGCTCACGACCTTGCCGGTGATCGTCACGTCGAGCGCGGAGGCGAGGGCCTTGGTGCGGCGGGTGTCCTCGGCGGCGACGACGTCGGCCGTCCCGAGCGCCGTACGCAGCCTCGGCGAGGCGTCACCCACGTCCCCCATCGGTGTTGCGGCGAGCACTAGGCGACCAGTCATGACCCACAGCCTACGATTGCGGCGTGACGATGCTGACGGACGAGCGACCGACGCCCTCCGCACGACAGCCGTCCCTGGTCGGACCGGCGCCGCTCGTGCCGCCCTCCGACTTCGGTCCCGTCGACCGTGCCCGCGGCTGGGTGGTGACCCTGTTCGTCACGGCGATCGCGGCGATCACCCGGTTCACGATGCTCGGGTACCCGACCGACGCGGGCACTCCCGTGTTCGACGAGAAGCACTACGCGCCGCAGGGCTGGCAGGTGCTCACCGGTGGCTGGGTCGAGGACAATCCCGGCTACGGGCTGGTGGTGCATCCACCGATCGGGAAACAACTGATCGCGATGGGCGAGGCCATCTTCGGCTACAACGGCTGGGGCTGGCGGTTCGCGTCGGCGGTGGCGGGCACGATTTTGGTGCTGCTGGTGATCCGGATCGTCCGCCGGCTCACGCGGTCCACCCTGATCGGCGGTCTCGCCGGAATCCTGCTGGTCGCGGACGGGGTGACGTTCGTGTCGTCGCGGCTCGGCATGCTCGACATCTTCCTGGCCCTGTTCGCGGTGGCGGCGCTCGGCTGCCTGATCGTGGACCGCGACCAGGTGCGCGAGCGGATGGCCCGGGTGTACGCCGAGGGCCGGATCGGCGACAGCGAGTGGGGTCCGCGGCTCGGTGTGCGCTGGTGGCGGTTCGGCGCCGGGATCATGCTGGGTCTGGCGTGCGGCACCAAATGGTCGGGCGTCTACTTCATCGTGTTCTTCGGGCTGCTCAGCGTCGCGTTCGATGTGTCGGCCCGGCGCGCCTACGGGGTGCGCCGCCCGTGGTTCGGCGCCGGCGTCCGCGACGTCGGCCCCGCGCTGTACGCGCTCGTCGTCGTCCCGCTGTTCGTGTACCTGGCCAGCTACTGGGCGTGGTTCGCCAGCGAGACCGGGGTGGACCGGCATGCCGTGGGCAACGAGATCGGAACAGGCGGCACCTGGTCGTTCCTGCCGGCAGCGCTGCGGTCGCTGTGGTACTACAGCGGCAACGTCCTCCAGTTCCACGCGGGCCTCACCAATTCGGCGGGCAACCATCACCCGTGGGAGTCGAAGCCGTGGACATGGCCGATGGGTCTGCGCCCGATGCTGTACTACTTCGCCGAGGGCGATCACGTCACCGGTTGCGGGGCGTCGAGTTGCGTCAAGGCGGTCATGCTCATCGGGACGCCCGCCATGTGGTGGCTGGCACTGCCGATGCTCGCGTGGGCCCTGTGGCAGTCCGTGGTGCGGAAGGACTGGCGGTACGCCACCGTCCTCACCGGCTATGGCGCGGCGTTCCTGCCCTGGCTGACCACCCTGGACCGCCAGATGTACTACTTCTACGCGGTGGCGCTGGCGCCGTTCATGGTGATGGGTTTCGCGCTGGTGCTGGGTGACGTCCTGGGTAGCGCGCGGGCGTCGTTCGAGCGCCGCACCACCGGCCTGCTCGCCGTCTGCCTCTACGTGGGGCTCGTGGTCGCCAACTTCATCTGGTTGTGGCCGATCCTCACCGCCGTCCCGATCACCCCGGAGACGTGGCAGCACCAGCTGTGGCTGCCCAGCTGGCGTTGACGCCGTAAACGAGTCGAGCCGTCCGGGTCCCGTGGGACCCGGACGGCTCGCAGACTGTTTCTCTAGCGGGACGAGATCCGGTCGCGACGACGCTTCGCCGCCACTCTCCGCATCTCCCTCCGCATTTCCCGGCCGTCGACGATCATCTGGTCCCGGGACAGATCCTTGTACAGCGAGAAGCACAACCCGATCATCACGATGACGAACGGCGCCGCAGCGATGATCGTCATCGTCTGCAGTCCGTCGAGTGCGGTGTCGCCACCGGTCCACAGGATCAGCGCGGCCACGCCACCGGTGAGCACACCCCAGAACACGACCACCCAGCGCTGCGGTTCCAGTGAACCGCGCTGCGACAGGGTGCCCATCACCATCGAGGCGGCGTCGGCTCCGGAGACGAAGAAGATCCCGACGAGGACCATCACCAGGACGGTCGTGATGCCGGTGAGCGGCAGGTGGTTGAGCATCCCGAACAGCTGCCCCTCCTGGGTGTCCTGCCCGGCGAGGTCGATTCCGTCACGCTGCTCGCTGATTCCCGCACCGCCGAAGATCGCGAACCACACGAGGCTCACGGCGCTCGGCACCACGATCACGCCGACCACGAACTGCCGGATGGTGCGGCCGCGGCTGATGCGGGCCAGGAACATGCCGACGAACGGGGTCCAGGAGATCCACCACGCCCAGTAGAAGATGGTCCACGACGACAACCATTCGCCGGTCGCCGGATCGGACGACGCACCGGTGCGGGCCGACATCTGCGCGAGCTGCGCGGCGTAGGCGCCGATCGTCGTGGGCAGCAGGTTGAGGATCAGGACCGTCGGTCCGACGACGAACACGAACAGCGCCAGGACGACGGCGAGCACCATGTTGGTGTTGGAGAGCCACTGGATTCCCTTGGCGACACCCGACACGGCGGAGGCCACGAACGCGAGGGTCAGCAGGGCGACGATCGCGACCAGCAGGAACGTGCTGACCTCCGACATCCACCCGACGACCTGGAATCCGGAACCGATCTGCAGTGCGCCGAGACCCAGCGAAGCGGCGGTGCCGAACAGTGTCGCGAAGATCGCGAGGACGTCGATGAACTTGCCGATCGGCCCCTCGGCGCGGCGGCCGAGCAGCGGGATGAACGCGGAGCTGAACAGCTGCTTGCGACCCTTCCGGTACGAGCCGTACGCGATCGACAGTCCGACCACCGCGTACATCGCCCAGGGGTGCAGGCTCCAGTGGAACATGGTGGTGGCCATCGCAGTTCCGATGCCACCGCTGGAACCCGGAGGGGGTGTCACGTAGTGCGCGAGCGGTTCGGCGACACCGAAGAACATCAGTCCGATGCCCATTCCGGCGCTGAACATCATCGCGATCCAGCTGACGGTCCGGAACTCGGGCTTCTCGCCGTCCTTGCCGAGCGGAATGTGCCCGAACTTGCTGAACGCGAGCCACAGTGAGAAGAGGACGAACCCCGACGCCGACAGGACGAACAACCAGCCCATGTCGGTGACCAGCCAGTCGAGCGCCTTACCCGTCGTGGTGTCGAGATTGTCGGGGGCCACGAGCCCCCAGACGACGATTGCCGACACCGCGGCGGCGGCGGCCGAGAACACGACGTGATCGGTGCGAACACCGACCCGTTTGAGCCCTCCGCCGACGGCCGCGTCAGCGGTGTCGGAACCTTGATCAGGCAGATCAGTATTCATTGCCATGAACAACTACGTTGGTCATTTTCGATGGTAAAAGCAAGCTAGCCCACCGCTTCACACCGAATCGAGACCCAGCGGACGGTGTCGTTAAGCTGCGGTTTTGCCCCATCCCGAGCCTCTTCCGAGGAGCCCGTCGATGCCGAGGCGTCCGGCACCGATCACAGCCAGAAGCAGCGACCCGGCGCCGAGTGCGACGACGAGTTCGTACCCGCCGTTCGCGACGAAGACACCCTTGTCCGCGTGCACCAGAATCAGCGCCCCGAGCATGTCGAAAAACAGCAGGATTCCGGCGATCGGTGTGGCGACGCCCACGATGAGAGCAAATCCACCCGCGAGTTCGACAGTGGCGGCCGCAACAGCCGAGATGTCGGGCCGCGGGACACCCATGTCGGCGAACGACGCCTGGGTGGCCTTCACTCCGTAGTCGAAGAACTTCTGCCAGCCGTGCGCGACGAAGATCACGCCGAGCCCGATCCGGGCGATCAGTAGTGCGAAGTCACGGAAGAGCGCAGAAGCCATACCGAGCGTCTACCTTTCTGGGGTCACACCCTCTGGGGTCACACGTTCTGGATGCGGCGCCGTCCTCATTCGGCGCCGCGGAGAGCGGACTGCACGAAGCCGAGGATCTCCTCGTCGGACACCCCCAGCTTCCGCAGTTCGTGCACATATCCTGTTGCGGCCTTCTCGGCTCCGGCGCGGATCGGGTCACCGCCGCTCGCGATGAACGTGCCCTGCTTGCCCCGGGTTTCGATGACACCCTGCTCGCCGAGTTCCCGGTACGCCTTGGCGACCGTGTTCGGTGCGAGGCCGACCTCGACGGCGAGCGCGCGGACCGTGGGGATCTTCGTTCCCGCGATCAACTGCCCGCTGCGCACCTGCTCGATGATCTGCAATCGCAACTGGTCGAACGGGGCGGTCGACGAATCGGGGTCGATGTCGATGTCCACGGCCGGCGCCACCTCCGTTGTTCCACGCGTTGTATCAGACCGTAGTTGCGCGGTTGCGGCGCCGCAATGGTTACAGCGCTGCGACGGCGTCCTCGATCGGCGTCGGACCGGACGTCAGCATGAGCGTCTTCTTCGCAGTCTCCGGGTGATCCAGAAGCGCCGCGATCACTGCGGCGACGTCGGCGCGCGGGACGGTGCCGCGCTCGAGCGGCGGCGCAGTGAGCGTGACATGACCCGTCGGGTCGTCGTCGAGCAGACCGCCCGGGCGGAGAATCGTCCAATCGAGGTGGGTCCGGGCGCGCAGGTCTTCCTCGGCGGCCGTCTTCGCGACGAGGTAGGCCGCGAACACCTCGTCGGTGCCCTCGGGGATCGGCTCCCCCGCCCCGAACGAGCTGATCTGGACGAATCGCCGCGTTCCCGCCTTCTCGGCGGCGTCCGCGAGGAGAACCGCGGCCCCGCGATCGACGGTGTCCTTGCGGGCGATACCGCTGCCCGGGCCTGCGCCTGCGGCGAACACCGCGGCGTCCGCACCGACGAGCGTCTTCGCCACGTCGTCCGCGCTCGCCGTCTCCAGATCGATCACCACCGGTTCGGCGCCGAGCGCCGCCACCTCGTGCTCGTGATCGGGGTTGCGGATCAGCGCGACCGCTCGGTCACCGCGCGCGGTGAGAATCTTGATGAGGTGACGGGCGATTTTCCCGTGCCCACCCGCGATGACGATGCGCCGCGGAGTCGCGTCCCTGTGCTCGGCCATGATCGATCACTCCCTCTTTCGTCGACTGGTCACGAGTTACTACCCCCGGTTCAGCGTTCGGTGCGGGCACATTTGTTCCCCAGGTGCAGAATGTCGGGTATGGCGACCACCGCGACCATCTACCACAACCAGCGCTGCAGCACGTCCCGCACCGTCCTCGGATTGATCCGGGACGCGGGCATCGAGCCGACCGTCGTGAAGTACCTCGACACCCCGCCCTCGCGGGACGGATTGCGCAAACTTCTCGACGACGCCGGACTGAAGCCGAGCGAGGCGATCCGCAAGAAGGAGGCCGTCTTCAGGGAACTCGGGCTCGCCGAGGCGTCCGAGGACGAACTGCTGGAAGCGATGGTCGACAACCCCATCCTCATCGAGCGACCGATCGTCGTGACGGACAAGGGCACCGTCCTCGCCCGCCCGGCCGCGAAGGTCAGCGACATCCTTTAGGCGCTTCGCGCTCGTGCGCCTTTCTGGTTGTTCCAGCTACCAGAAAGGCGCACGGGCGGCGGAGCCGCCTACAGCGGGTCGCGGGCCACCGGGCAGGACATACAGCGGGGACCGCCGCGGCCCGAACCGAGTTCGGAACCGGCGATCCGCAATACCTCGATGCCCGACGCCTCTAGCCGGGCGTTGGTCTCGACGTTCCGTTCGTAGGCGACGACGACGCCGGGTGCGAGTGCGAGCGTGTTGTTTCCGTCGTCCCACTGTTCGCGTTCGGCGGTGACGTTGTCGAGCCCGGTGTCGATGACGCGCAGTTTGCCGATGCCCATGGCCTCGGCGGCGGCGGCGAGGAACGGGTCGGCGCCGCGGATCGACACGCCCTTGTCCTCGCGGTGAATGGTGAACGCCGACAGCGTGTCCTGGATGATCGGGTACATCACGACGGCGTCGTGGTCGACCATCGTGCACACGGTGTCGAGGTGCATCGACGCCCGGGCCTGCGCGATGGGCACCACCAGCACGGTGTGCGCCAGTTCGTCCTCGAAGACGCTGCGCGCCAACGCCTCGGCGCCGGCCGGTGTGGTGCGCTCCCCCACACCGACGGCGACGACGCCAGGTGCCAGGAGCAGGACGTCGCCGCCTTCGACGGGGGCCGTGTGGGATTCGTAGGCGCGCCGGGCGCCCCGGAAACGCGGGTGGTGGGCGTAGATGATGTCGGTCAGGGACGTTTCGCGGACGCGGGCGGGCAGTGCCAGCGAGGTGATCGCGACGCGCGGTCCGATCCAGAACGACGAGTCCCGGGTGAACAGCAGGTTGGGCAGCGGGTCGATGACGAAGTCGCCGCCGTGGTGCATGCGCCGGACCAGCGACGCCGTGTTCGCGGCGACGGGCAGTTCGTCGAACGTCATGCCCGCGGTGAGGATGGTGGAGAGTTCGGCGGCCGGGACGCCGCGGAGGTGTGCGGCGAGTTCCTGCGCCAACGTGTGGCCCAGTTTGCGGGGGTCGACGGCCGCGCCGATGCCCTGGATGCGGGCGGCTCCGCTGGCGCCGAGTGTCTCGCTGAGCAGGTCGGACAGCAGCAGGACCTCGACGCCGCGGCTGCGCAGGAGGTCCGCGAACGCGTCGTGCTCCTCCTGTGCGCGGTCGACCCAGGGCAGTCCGTCGAACAGCAGTTGGTCGTTGTTGCGGGGCGTCAGCCGCTTCAGTTCGTCCCCGGGCCGGTGCAGGAGGACGGCACGCAGCTGCCCGACTTCGGAGTTGGCCCCCAGCGGTGCAGAACCCGACGCGTTCATGTCTAGACGGTAATGCCGGCGGGCCCGGCAGGCACGCTCAAACGCTCCGCCGCCGACCGTGTCCCTCGGCCCCGCAGGCGAGTACCGTGAAGCGGCGGAGGTATCTCATGGACGAGAACTCGACTCTCTCGCCGGCGCACCCGGATGCGACGGCGAGTTCGTCTGCGCCGGTTCCGTCGGTGCCGCCCGCCCTGGCGCCGTTCGCCGGTGTGTGGCGCGGGGAGGGCGAGGGCGCGTACCCGACGATCGACGACTTCGCGTACACGGAGGAGATCGAATTCGCTCCCAGCGGTAAACCGTTCCTGGCGTACCGGTCTCGGACGCGGGAGGCGGGCACCGGGCGGCCGTTGCACTCGGAGTCCGGGTATCTGCGGCTCGTCTCCGAGGACGAGGCGGAACTGCTCGTCGCCCAGCCGACCGGGTTCACCGAGATCCACCGCGGTCAGATCCGGGAGGGGATCATCGAGTTGTCGATGGTGGCGCTGAGTGCGTCCCCGGACGCCAAACCGGTGCACAGCATCCGGCGGCAGTTGTCGGTGCGCGGCGGCGACCTCACGTACGACCTGTGGATGGCGCACGACCTGACTCCGCTCACGCACCACCTCCACGGTCATCTCCGCCGCGACTGACCTCGAGTATTGTTCAGGTAACCCGGTGAAAGGTTGCCTGTCGTGGAGATGCCCGAATGGAGAGCGAAGGAACTGACGCCGGGGCAGCTGTCGGAGCGCAGTGGCGTCGCGGTGTCGGCGTTGCATTTCTACGAGCGCGAGGGGCTGATCACCAGCAGGCGGACGTCCGGCAATCAGCGTCGCTATCGCCGGGACACGCTGCGGCGGGTCGCGTTCATCCGCATCGCCCAGCGGGTCGGGATTCCGCTGGCCGAGATCCGGGACGCCCTCGCGACCCTCCCCGAGGGCCGCACCCCGAACCGGAAGGACTGGGAGAAGCTGTCGACGCGGTGGCACGCCGATCTGGATCAGCGGATCGAGCAGTTGATCCGGCTCCGCGACAACCTGACCGGCTGCATCGGCTGCGGGTGCCTGTCGCTGGGCAGTTGCGCGATCGTCAACAGCCACGACCGGCTGGGGACGGCAGGGCCGGGCGCCCGCACGCTGGACGTCGAACTGGACGGCCCCGCGCCGGAGGCGTGAGCGTCAGCTGTCGCCGAGCCACTTCTCGATCGCGTCGCGGTCCTGCCCGATCATGTCGCCGATCAGCTTCCTGACGAGCGATTCGATCTGTCCCCCGACGAGCGGGATCTTGACCTGCACCGTTCCGGAGACGTCGAGGACCGTGACGTCGCCCGACGCGCGGAGCACCGACGTGCAGTCGATCTTCACGGGGATCCCGGTGGAACTGCCGCTGATCCGGCCGTCGGCACGGTCGCCGTCGAGTGCGCCCCATTCGTCGGCCCGCTCGACCTTCAGTTCACCGGAGACGACCTTGCGCACCAGCCCGGGGAGGGAGGACGCGCCGATGGTGTCGCGCATCGTCGCCGTCAGCGTGCCGGGGCCGCGGCTGTCGTCGAGGGTGAGCTTCTCCGGCGCCTCCTCGAACCGGTGCTGCCAGAACGCCCGGTCCGTCACCGTCGCGTGCACGCGGTCGATCGGGTACGCGACCTGTTCGGAGTAGTCGAAGCTTTTCGCCATGACGGCAGCCTACGACAACTCCGTGAGTGGCGAAGGAGTCCAGGGACTCGTCAGCCACGCACGGGCGCGGAGCGCCTCAGGCGGAAAGTCCGGAGCGCAATCCGCCGGAACCAGGGACGCGATCTGCGGGGCGGGTCCACACTGGAAAAGCAGCAGCTGAGGGCAACTCGAGTAACCGAATGAGGGTGGGCATGGCCGACGGCGAACCTCTGATACCACCGAGTGCCGTCGACGTGGATTTCTCCGACGTCGCCTGGGGAGCGGACCGCACGATGTCCGACTTCGAGACCGGGATGTGGCGGATGGAGGAGGTGCAGCCGAAGCTGCGCTCACCGATCGTCGCGGTCGACGTCCTCGACAAGCCGCCGGACTGGGAGCGGCTCGTGCGTGCCCACGAATGGGCGTCGCACATGGTGCCGCGCATCCGGATGCGGGTGGTGGAGCCGACCCTGCGGCTGGGCAACCCGATGTGGTCGGTCGACCCCGAGTTCGATCTCGACTATCACCTGTCGCGGGTGCGGTTGCCGGAGCCTGCGACGTTCGACCATGCGCTGCGGATGTGCAGGCACATGGCGACGGAGCCGTTCGACCGCGCCCGGCCGCCGTGGAGCGCGATGCTCATCGAGGGACTCGACGACGGCCGCGCCGTCTACGTGGTGAAGACGCACCACAGCATCACGGACGGTCTCGGCGGCATCCAGTTGATGACGCTGCTGCACAGCAGGCGCCCCGAACCGTCGCCGGACAAACCGGATCGGCCTGCGCCGTTGCCGGAGCAGATGTCGGGCGGCGGCGCCCTGTTCGAGCAGGCGCTCGACAATGTGCGCAGCGTCCCCGGCCGTCTCGGCGGCCTGATCCGCGGTGCGGTGCGGACGGCGATGACGGTCGTCGGCGACCCGGTGGGCAGTGTCACGGAGGTCGCCGGTTACGCGAACTCGATCCGCCGGGTGGTGACCCCGCCCCCGACCACGGGGTCGGACCTGCTGCGCGACCGGGGGCTCGGACGCTGGTTCGGCGTGCTGGAGGTGAGTGTCGACGAACTGCGTTCCGCCGCCCACGTCGCGGGCGGTTCGTTGAACGACGCGTATGTGGCAGCGCTGCTGGGCGGGTTCCGCCGCTATCACGAATCGTTCGGCCACGACCTCGAGACGATCCCGGTGGGGATGCCGGTGAGTATGCGTTCGGCGTCGGATCCGACCGGGGGTAACCGGTTCGCGGCGGCCCGGTTCGCCGGACCGGTCGGTGAGCGCGACCCGATTGCGCGGATCAAGAAGGTACGCACGATCATTCTCGGGTTGCGCCAGGAACCGGCGCTCGGGCTGCTCGATTCCGCCGCCCCGATCCTGGTCCGGATCCCGACGGTGGTGCTGGCCAACTGGTACCTCTCGCAGTCGACGGGCCTCGATCTGCAGGCCAGCAACGTCGCAGGTGTGCCCGTGCCCGTGTATCTCGCGGGTGCCCGGATCGAGCGGATGTTCCCGTTCGGCCCGGCCCCCGGCTGCGCGGTCATGGCAACTCTGGTCTCCCACGTCGGCACGTGCTGCATCGGTGTCAATCTCGACACCGCCGCCGTGACCGAACCGGCGCGGTTCATGTCGTGCCTGCAGGAGAGTCTCGACGAGATCGTCGAACTCGGCCGCGGGTGAAAGGAAAGGCTGGCGCGATGGACGAGCAGACGACACGGCCACGGGTCTATCTCATCGAGACGATGAGCGAGATGGAGGACGACGTTCTCCGCACGTGGCTGGAGCGGCAGGCGAACGACTCCGGTCAGCCACCGCCCACCGTCCGCGTCACCGATCAGGCCCTCGCCGATCTGGCACGCCGGAAGGACGATCCGCTGCTCACCCCGCTCCGGGTGGTGTGGCTGCCGAAGGAGACCCATCCGGACGGCGCGCAGCGATTCCGGGAGACGCTGTCGCTGCGCGATCCGCTGCACCCCGGCCAGAACATGCAACGCCGGGTGATGCGCGACGACCCGGCCCGATGCCAGGTTCTGGAGGGCGACCCGGCCCCGCTCAGTGACCTCGAACGCCGGCTCGCCGAGAACGGGGGTGGATCCCTTCCGGATTTCATCCGCCGCCAGGCGGCGCTGACCCTCGAACGGGCCGAGCGCACCGTGCTGGGCACGCAGTACAAGGTGTCGAGGTTCGTCGTCGACGAGATCACCGACGCCAGCCGGTACCACGACGGCACGCACGAACTGTCCGCCCAGTTGAATCTTCCCGTCGCCGAGGTGGATCGCCGGGCCCGCGGCGCACTGGACGAGATGGTCGCCGCCCAGAGCCGGCGGGCAATCGCACTGTGGGATCAGTTGGGCCGCTACTTCTCCCGCGCGTACCGCCTCGACGTCGACACCACCCGGCTCGACGACCTTCGGGAGCTGAACAAGGAACATTCCCTGGTGTTCCTGCCCAGTCACCGCTCGTACCTGGACCCGCTGGTGCTGCGGCCTGCCCTGCTCGCGAACGACCTTCCGCTCAACCACGTGATGGGCGGGCTGAACATCAACTTCTGGCCGATCGGGCCGATCGGCAAGCGCAGCGGCACCGTGTTCATCCGCCGCAAGATCGAGGGCGACGAGATCTACAAGTGGACGCTCCGCGAGTACATGCGCTACCTGCTCACGAAACGGTTCAACCTCGAGTGGTACATCGAGGGCGGTCGCAGCCGCACCGGGAAACTGCGGCCACCGCGGTTCGGCCTGCTCAACTACCTCGCGAAAGCGTTCCAGGACAGCGGGATGTCCGACGTGTACCTCGTGCCGGTGTCGCTGACCTACGACCAGCTGTACGAGGTCGGGGCGATGGCCGCGGAGGCGCACGGCCAGGCGAAGAGCAAGGAGAGTCTGCGCTGGCTCTTCGGATATGTTCGGGCGCAGGGTCAACGGCACGGGGTCGCGCACGTCAACGTCGGCAGGCCGATGTCGCTGGCGGACTACCTCGGCCAGGAGGACGACCTGCGGCTGGCGGTGCAGAAGACGGCGTTCGAGGTGTGCCACCGCATCAACGAGGTCACCCCCGTCACGGCGTCCTCACTCGTCATGCTCGCGTTCCTCGGCATCGAGGACCGGGCGCTCACCGTCGCCGAGGTCGGCGGCATCCTCGGACCGCTCGTCGACTACATCACGGCGCGCTCGCTGCCCACCGCGGGCGACGTGGATCTGACGGATCCGCAGGTGATCCGCAAGGCCGTGCGCACCCATCTCGACTCCGGGGTCCTGAAGAGTTTCGACCAGGGCAGTGAGCGGGTGTTCTACCTCGGCCGCGACCAGCATCTCGTGGCAGCGTTCTACCGCAACAACACCATTCACTTCCTGGTGATGCGGGCGATCGCGGAGATGGTACTGCGCGCCGCCGTCGATCAGCAGTTCACCGACCCGCTCGAGGACGGATGGAATGCGGCGCTCCGCATCCGCGACCTCCTCAAGTTCGAATTCTTCTTCAGCGAGAAGGACAGTTTCCGGAAGGAACTGCGCGCCGAACTGGACCTGATAGACCCGGCGTGGCAATCGAACCTGGGTGACCCCCAGCATGCGGCGAACCTGTTGTCCGGGATGCGCATTCACCTGGCGCACCGGGTTCTGCAGCCGTTCCTGGAGGCGTACGCGGTGGTCGCGGCTCAGCTGCTGCGCACCCCTGTGGACCGGAAGTTCGACGAGAAGGCATTCATGACGGCGTGCCTCGCGCTCGCCGAGCAGCGACGGCTCCGGCAGCAGATCGGGAGCAGCGAGTCGATTTCGGCCGAACTCTTCACGACCGCGCTCAAACTGGCACGGAACCGGGGACTCGTCGAACCGAATGCCGAGAACATGGCGGCCCGGCGGGTCGAGTTCGAGGCCGAACTCCAGACCTTGATCGGCCAGGTGCTCCGCATCCGGGCCATCGCGCACGAGAATCTCGACCAGATGGGCGGTAGGTGAGTAGATGAGCGATCTCCGCAGTCTCCACGACGACATCGCGGCCGCCGTGCCGGGCCCGGCCACCCTCGCGGCGTTCGACCTGGACGGCACGTTGATCAGCGGGTACTCCGCGAGCGTCGTCTACCGGGACCGCCTGCGGCGCTTCGACATCAGCGTGGCCGAGCTTCTCCGCACCACGAACGCCGCGGTGGAGACCCGCTTCCGGGGCGCCGACGTCGGAAACCTGATGCGCATCGGCGTGGAGAGCCTGGCCGGGCGCATGGAGGACGAGATGCAGGAGTGGGGGCAGCGGCTGTTCCGGCAGGAGATCGCGAGGATGATCTTCTCCGAGGTCCGCGGCCTGCTCGCCGCGCACCGGCACGCCGGTCACCGGGTGGTGATGGCCACGTCCGCCACCCCGTATCAGGCGCTGTCGGTGGCCGCCGACCTCGACATCGACGCCGAGGACGTGCTGTGCACCCGGCCCGCGATTCTGGATGGGATGCTCACCGGAAAGCTCGAATCGGCACCACTGTGGGGACCGGCCAAGGCCGAGGCACTGCGCGAGTACGCCGACAAGCACGACGCCGATCTCGGTGACAGCTTCGCGTACTCCAACGGCGCCGAGGATGTTCCGATGCTGAAGTCGGTGGGACATCCCGTGGCACTGAACCCCGACCGCAAGCTCGCGGCCACTGCGCGGCAGAACGGGTGGCCGTCGGTGCATCTGCGCCCTCCCGAGAGCGGCGCCGACCCGATGTCCATCGCCCGCACCACCACCGCGATCGGCGCGCTGATGGGCGCCGCGGCGTTCGGCGTCTCCGCGGGCCTGCTCACCCAGAACCGGCAGACCGGCGCCAACCTGGTCGGCAGCTTCGGACCGGACCTCGCGCTCGCGATCTGCGGCATCAACGTACGCATCAAGGGCAGGGAGAACGCGTGGTCGGCCAGGCCCGCGGTCTTCATGTTCAACCACCAGAGTTCCCTCGACATGCTGGTGATCGGCAGCGTCATCCGGCGCGACGTCACCGGCGTCGCGAAGAAGGAGGCCGCGCGCGACCCCCGGTTCATCCCCGTGGGCGCCCTCCTCGACGTCGCCTACATCGACCGGTCAGACAGCACCAAGGCACGGGCGGCCCTCCGCCCGGCCGTGGACAAACTGCAGTCCGGCATCTCCATCGCGATCGCCCCCGAGGGCACCCGCTCACCGACCCCGCGCCTCGGCAAGTTCAAGAAGGGCGGATTCCACCTGGCCATGCAGGCAGGGGTGCCCATCGTGCCGATCGTCATCCACAACGCCGGCGAACGGATGTGGCGGAACTCGCTCGTCGCGCACCCCGGCACCGTCGACGTCGACGTCCTCGCGCCCGTGCCGACCGACGATTGGGACCTCGCGGATCTCGACCGGCACGTCGACGAGGTGCGCACGCTGTTCGAGGACTGCCTGCACGCCGGGCACCGCTGAAAAATTCTTCGAAGAAAGTTCTCGAAGGATGTCGAGAACGCCGGTTGGGCTCCGTCCTGTACGTGAAAGCGCCAGAATGGGCGCACCACACGACGAGGAGCAAGACGATGCCGAAGTTCATGTTGCTGCAGCACTACCAGGCCGGCGCAGGATGCGACGTGCCCATGACGGAGTGGACGCCGGAGGAGATGCAGACGCACATCCGGTTCCAGCAGGACCTCAACGCGGAGCTGGTCGCGAACGGCGAACTCGTCGACGCGCAGGGGCTCGCCGGGCCGGACGTCGCGAAGCGTGTCACGTTCGACGGCAAGGGTGCTCCGGTGGTGACCGACGGACCGTTTCCCGAATCGAAGGAACTGCTTGCAGGATACCGCCTGATCGACGTCGAATCCGAGGCGCGGGCGCTGGAGATCGCCGCGCGGACGTCGGCGGCCCCGGGTCCGGGTGGGGCGCCGATCCAGCAGCCGATCGACGTCCGGCAGGTGATGGGCGCACCCGACGTCGATCTGTGAAGACCGACTACGCAACCTTGAACCTGCTGCGCGAACTGGCGCCGCAGGTCCTCGGTGCGCTCGTGCGGCGGTCCGGCGATTTCGAGGCTTCCGAGGACGCGGTGCAGGAAGCGTTGCTTGCCGCGGCCCAGCACTGGCCGCGGGAGGGGCTACCGGACAATCCGCGGGGTTGGCTGATCCAGACCGCCACCCGCAAGGTGACCGATCAGATCCGCAGCGAGATCGCCCGCCGCGCGCGGGAGGAGGTGGTTGCCCGGCAGATGCGTGCCACGGACGTGCCGGATCAGGACGACACCCTGCTCCTGCTGTTCCTGTGCTGCCATCCTGCTCTCACGCCGGCCTCGGCCATCGCGTTGACGCTGCGCGCGGTCGGGGGTCTCACCACCGCCGAGATCGCCAATGCGTTCCTGGTTCCGGAAGCGACGATGGCACAACGGATCAGTCGCGGAAAGCAACGCATCACGTCGTCCGGGATACCACTGCGCCGGCCGACGGGTGACGAGTGGACGGAACGCCTGCGGTCCGTGCTGCATGTGCTCTATCTGATCTTCAACGAGGGGTACGCCAGTAGCATCGGCGATCATCTGCACCGCACCGAACTGTCCGCCGAAGCGATCCGGCTCACGCGGGCGGTACACGCGATGCTGCCGGAAGACGGTGAAGTGGGCGGGCTGCTGGCGCTGATGCTGCTGACCGATGCCCGTCGCCCCGCCCGCACGGGTCCGCACGGCGAGCTGATCCCGCTGGCGGAGCAGGATCGCACGCTGTGGGACCGGGAGCTGATCGACGAGGGCCAGCAGGTGGTGATGGATGCCGTCGCCCACGGCTCGGTTGGGGCCTACCAATTGCAGGCCGGAATCGCGGCGGTGCACGACGACGCGGATCGGGTCGAGGACACCGACTGGGCGCAGATCCTCGCGCTGTACGGTCTACTCGAGCGCATGTCGAACAATCCGATGGTGACGCTGAACCGCGCGGTGGCCGCGGCGATGGTGCACGGACCGGCCACGGGACTGACGATGCTGGGGACCCTCGACGAGACCCTGGCCGGGCACTATCGGCTCGACGCCGTCCGCGCCCACCTGTTCGAGATGGCCGGCGACACCGAATCGGCCGTCGCGCACTACCGATCCGCGGCGAACCGCACCACCAGCGTGCCGGAGCAGCAGTACCTCGCGGCGCAAGTGGCCAGGCTCAGCGCTGAACGCTGAACCGGGCTCTGCGGCGACCTCACCTCAGGTCGGCGAAGATCAGGTTCCCGCCTTCACACTGCCGGTGAAGAAGAACGGTGCCGTGGTGCCGAAGCAGAACACGGTCACGTTGGATCCCTTGGCGAAACCACCGACTGGTCCCACACCGGCTTTGAGACCGAAATTCGAATCCAGCCCGAAGCAATTCCAGCTTTCCCCGCTCGGTACGTTGATGACGATCCCGCCACTGGCCGTACCCGTGCTGAGGATGGGGGATGCTGTCGCCGTGCCCGCTCCGGCGCCGACGAGCATCACCGGAGCGATGACGGCCGAAGCGATTGCGGTGCGGAGTGCGTTCTTGTTCATTGTGCTCACCTTCGATTCACAGAGTCCCCGACCTTCAATTTCGGAGAGTCCCGACCTACTACGCATATCGCTCCGACCCCCTCGAAAAGTTTCACAACCCGCGTAGTCGACTACGCGCGACGGGTCGCAGGCCGTGCGGGAGAGTCGACGTACACCGGTGGAGCGTCGACGGGAGCGGGACGATGAGCGAGACCAAGAGCACCGAAACTGGCGATCGAATGACTGTGCGGCGCCACGAGTTTCGACTCAGTATGCTCGTCGCTACGATGGCCGTCGTCGGCACCCTGATCGGTTCCGTGTCCGGAGGGGCGTTCACACTCCTGAACACGTCGAATCAGGTGGAGGCGACGGTGAACCAGTCCTCGAACGAGTTCCTGCGAACGCAGCGGCAGCAGATCTATTCGGAGTTCCTCACCGCGGCCAACGAGGTGTGCACCACCGCGAGTTCCGTGTCGGTGGCATTCGACCACTTCGACGGCCCCGTCCTCTCGGGCGTGATGCTCGAAATCCTCGGGCCGTTACCGCGGCAGAATATCGTGCTCGGCTCGAAGTTCGCGGCGGTGGAGTTGATCGGATCCGAGGCGGTAGTGGAATCGGCACGGCGAATGGTGGTCGAGTATCTGGCCGGCGCCGAGACGATCGGCTGGCTGAGCAACGACTTCGCGGCAGATGATGTCGTGTCAGCGGACGCCCTGTCCACCCGCCAGCAACAGTTCGCCGACCACTTCCAGTCCGGGAAGGGCGCCCAGGAGGACTTCCTCGCCGCAGTGCGAGGCGAACTCGGCATCCCCGGGCACGGTGACCGGCCGTAACCGGACCGAATCGACTCGCCAGGGCTCCGCTCGGTGGGCACGATGGGGAGATGTCCGCGACCGGTCCCGTATCCACACAGCAGGCGCCCGAGCCTTCGCTACTCCCCCGCATCTGGGCGCTCCTCCGCCCCTACCGCGGATGGCTGGCGCTCGTCGCGGCCGCGATCGTCGTCTCCGCGCTCCTCGGCATCGTGAATCCCTTCCTCACGAAGGCCGTATTCGACCGCGCACTGTTCCCCACCGACGGCAGCGGCGTGCATCTGACGCTGCTGCTGTGGCTGGTGGTGGCCATGATCGTGGTGACGCTGGCGGGTTCGGTGATCGGCGTCGGCCAGAGTTACCTCACCACCAAGGTCGGCAACCTGTCGATGGCGGATCTCCGGGAACGCCTGTTCGCCCATCTCGAAAAGATGGAACTGGCGTTCTTCACCTCCACCAAGACGGGTTCCATCCAGTCGCGACTGGCCAACGACGTCGGAGGGGTGCGGTCCGTCCTCACGTCCACGGCGTCGAGCATCCTCTCGAACGTCGTCACCGTCACGGCGTCCCTCATCGCAATGCTGCTGCTGTCGTGGCAGCTGACGCTGCTCGCGGTCGCGTTGCTCCCCGGTTTCGTCTACCTGCAGCGGCGGGTCGGCGCCCGGCGGCGGGTCCTGGCGCGCAAGACGCAGGAGTCGTTGTCGGACATGACCGCGATCACCGAGGAAGCGCTGAGCGTGTCGGGTGTGCTGCTGACGAAGGTGTTCAACCAGGCCGACACCGAACTCGACCGGTATCGGACCGAGAACGCCCGGCAGACGGAACTTCAGGTGCGCCAAGCCATGACGGGGCAGGGTTTCTTCGCCGTCGTGAGCTCGTTCATGGCGATCACTCCCGCCCTCGTCTACCTGCTGGCGGGGTATCTCGTCAGCGGCGGGTCCGCGGCGCTCTCGGCGGGAACACTCGTCGCGTTCTCGACGCTGCAGGCCAGGTTGCTGCAACCGCTGGTCTCGCTGATGCGGGTCACGCTCGACGTCCAGACGTCGATGGCGTTGTTCCGCCGCATCTTCGAGTACCTCGACCTGCAACCCGCGATCGTGAACCGGCCGGACGCCGTCGAGTTGCCCGCGGACTCCCCCGGGCGGGTGGAACTGGACGACGTGTACTTCGCGTATCCCGCGCCCGTCCGCCTGGCCACCGCGGATCCCGACCCGGTGGCTCTGCGCAGCCTGGGCCGCGGAGGTGGGGGCGGCGGCGTGCGCGGCATCGCGACCGTCGCGTCTCGGTTCCCGGCCGCGGCGGCGCCCGAAACCGCACCGGCGGAACGTCGCAGCAGACGCTGGGCGGTCGCGGGCACGTCGCTGGAGATCGAACCCGGTCAGCTCGCCGCGTTCGTCGGACCGTCCGGGGCAGGCAAGACCACGCTCTGCTACCTCGTGCCGCGCCTGTACGAGGTGGACAGGGGCGCCGTCCTCGTCGACGGCCACGACGTGCGCGATCTGACGATGAGTTCACTCGCCGACGCGGTCGGAATGGTCACCCAGGACCCGTACTTGTTCCACGCGTCGATCGCCGACAACCTTCGGTACGCCAAACCGGACGCGACGGATACCGAATTGGAGGCGGCCGCCGCAGCCGCCAACATCCACGACCGCATCCTCGGATTCGACGACGGCTACGACACCCTGGTCGGAGAACGAGGATTCCGCCTGTCCGGCGGCGAGAAGCAACGCCTGGCCATCGCCCGGGTGCTGCTGAAGAATCCTCGCGTACTGATTCTCGACGAGGCGACGTCCGCGCTCGACACGGTCTCCGAGCGACTCGTCCAACGCGCCCTCGGCGAGGTGATGCGCGGACGCACCACCCTCGCGATCGCTCACCGGCTGTCCACGATTCAGCACGCCGACGTGATCTTCGTGATCGACGAGGGAACGTTGATCGAACGCGGCACGCACACCGAACTCCTTGCGCGGCAAGGGTTGTACGCGCGCCTCCACGCCGAGCAGTTCGGCGCCGGGCAGGTCGAGTGCCGGTGCACCGACGGCGTCCGATTCACCGACGGCACCGTGCTCCGCGCCGGCGAGGCGTAGCCGCTACAGGAACTTGCTGAACTGGTCATTCGCCCGCTGCATCACGAAGTCGTACGGCGGCGAGAACTTGCGGGCCCACCAGTAGCCGAACCGGATGTCCGGCGACGTGTACACCAGGTAGCGGTCCTTCTTGATGCCGGCGATGATGCAGGAAGCAACTTTTTCGGGCGTGACGGCCCGCTTCTCGAAACGGTGGATCGCCTTTCGGATGCGT
Organism: Rhodococcus sp. NCIMB 12038; assembly: GCF_002165735.1. Classification (NCBI taxonomy): domain Bacteria; kingdom Bacillati; phylum Actinomycetota; class Actinomycetes; order Mycobacteriales; family Nocardiaceae; genus Rhodococcus; species Rhodococcus sp. NCIMB 12038. Next base: position 15,408 of record NZ_NHML01000021.1, on the reverse strand, counting down.
GGATCGTCGCGGTCGACACCCGCGATCTCGACGGTGCCCACCAGCGGCGTCTTGACCGCGCCGGGAACCACGAGGCTCACGCCGATGCCGTGCCGTTTGAGATCGAACCGCAGGACCTCGGAGACTCCGCGGAGCCCGAATTTGCTTGCGCTGTACGCCGCATGCCACGGAAGTGCCAGGAGGCCGGCGGCGGAAGAGACGTTGACCAGATGTCCGCCGCGCCCCGCCCGCACCATCGGGGGCACGAAACTCTCGATGATGTGGATCGGACCCATCAGATTGACGTCCACCATGGACTTCCAGTGACGGTGTTCGAGATTCTCGACCGTCCCCCACGCGGAGATGCCGGCGACATTCATCACGACGTCGAGGCTGCCGAACTGTTCGTGGACGTCGGCGGCGAATGCGGCAACCGCGTCGTAGTCGGACACATCGAGCGCGCGCGAGAAACTGACGGTGCCCCCACCGCTGCCGACCTGCTCGACCGTCTGCGCCAGGCCGACTTCGTTGATGTCGGTGAGGAACAGTTCGGCGCCTTCCGCCGCGGCAGCCAGGGCGGTTGCCTGCCCGATTCCGCTACCTGCACCCGTGATCAGGCACTTCTTGCCGTCCAGCGTCTTGATCGCCATAGCCGTGTGCGCCCCCGTCGTCACCGATCCGTGTCGGCTGGAAGTCTACGCACGCAATCTGATTGCGCGCACGCAACCGCGGCGACGCATTTGCCCGGAAGAGACGCGAACCGGCCCTCGGCGGGCCGGTTCGTGACGGTTCACAACCGCTGGGTCATTTCTTCCTGATAAGTACGAATCGTCCTCTCGATCCCATTGGCATCGTCGTCGTTTCCTCGGTGCCGGGCGTCGTCGGCGCGCTCGCGCAGAACTCGAATCGCCTTCCGAAGCTCGGCGTCACTCATTCTGTGTTCCATATCACAATCATCCCTGACGGCTTCAGTTTTGACCAGACTCGGAGGTCTGCGGCGGCCGCTAGAACCCCACCTGGGCTGGACTATCGTCCAGCTTGACGAGGCGGGACCGCCGGTCATTCGCGGCAGCCGAGAGCCGGATCGACGGCGCGCGGCCCGCCGCCCGTGCAGACGGCACCGGTTCACAGTAGTGTTCACCGAGCCCCGCGGGTCGCGAGCGACCTCTGGCCGTTGCGATGCGCAACGCAACACTGCGGTCCTGAACAGGGGCGATGGGCACTCCCGCCTCGCGACGCACGCCCCTGCGATGGTGCCAGCAAACTCTCAGTGATTGAAACGGCAACCATGCGGCCACGCCCTCGACCGCGGACGCTGACGCGAGCACATCTCAGCCCGGGCCGAGTCCGCCCTTGAACTTTCAACGGTAGAACGGGCGTGACGAGCACAGAGAGTCCCCAAAAAGCCGACGAACCCCGCGCGAGCGGCGCGCGGTGATTGAAACATATATGAGATAAGCCCCGCTCGAGCGAACGGCGTTTTGCCTCTATGTCCGTGAGTTATCAATCGGTTATCATCGTGGTACGGTGTCGTTCACACGACTGACGCGCGCACGAGAGAGGACCCGGCGGCTCACAATGGCAGATTTTGCTGCGCGGTTGAACAAGCTTTTCGACACGGTCCACCCTCCGGGACGTAAACCGCATACCAACGCCGAGGTCGCGGCGGCGCTGATCGAGGACGGGCATCAGATCTCGAAGCCCTACATCTCCCAGCTCCGATCAGGCCAACGCACCAATCCCTCGGACGAGACGGTCGCGGCATTCGCCCGCTTCTTCAAGGTGAAGCCCGACTACTTCTTCAACGACATCTACGCCGCGAAGATCGACCACGATCTCGAGCTTCTCTCGCAACTCCAGGGATACGGACTCCGCAAGCTCTCGAGCCGCGCGTTCGACCTCTCCGAAGAGTCGCAGAATCTGCTCACCACGATGGCCGAAAAACTCCGCGCCAGCGAGGGGTTGCCGGAGGTCCCGCCGGACGCGTCCCGCTGACGACGAGAGCCGTTGGGCGGCAACGAGTTCGCGGAGAATCGCTTCGGAGATCTACGTAGGACTCACTGGCGCGGGCCCGACGACACCGCCGGATTGCCCTGCCCGGCGTGGCTCCGTGGCGCATGATGGAGCAATGGTTGACAGACCGCAGCTCGGTCCCACGATCTTCGTCCTCTTCGGTGCCACCGGAGACCTGTCCAAACGCATGGTCCTCCCAGCGTTCTTCCAGCTCGCCCTGTCGGGGCTCCTGAACTCCGAGTGGATGCTGATCGGCACCGGGCGCGGCAACGTCTCCGACGATCAGTTCCGCGACCACGTGCACGACGTCGTGAACCAGTTCGGAGTGCCGCACGACGACGCCGACTGGGAACCGTTCGCCCGGCGGCTGAGATTCGCCGGCGGCGGTTTCACCCCCGACAATCCGGGAACACTCCCCGCGGCCGTGCAGCAGGCGCGGCAGGACCTCGGTGCGGCCGACGCGCAGTTGGTGCACTACCTGGCGCTGCCGCCGAGCACGTTCGCCGAGACCACCCGTGCGCTCGGCGCTCACGATCTGGCCCGCGGCGCACGCGTCGTGTACGAGAAGCCGTTCGGTACTTCCCAGGAGGCGTTCACCGAACTCGACGAAGCCGTGCACCACGTCCTCGACGAGAAGCAGATCTATCGGATCGACCACTTCCTCGGCAAGGAGAGCACCCAGAACCTGCACATCCTGCGCTTCGCCAACGGGATGGTCGAGGGTGTCTGGAACCGGGAACACGTCGAGCAGATTCAGATCGACGTGCCCGAGACACTCGACATCGACGACCGCGCCCGGTTCTACGACGCCACCGGCGCCGTCCTGGACATGCTGGTGACGCATCTGTTCCAGGTCGCCGCCGAGATCGCGATGGAACCGCCGGAGACGTTGGGCGCCGACGATCTCCAATCCGCACGGGAATCCGTGATCGGGGCGTTCCGGCCCCTGGACACGGCCGACGTGGTGCTCGGCCAGTACGAGGGGTACCGCGACGTCGACGGTGTCGCGGACGATTCCACGACGGAGACGTTCGTCGCCGCCCGGTTGTGGGTCGACACGGACCGCTGGCGCGGAGTGCCGTTCCTCCTCCGCACCGGAAAGATGCTGGGCGTCAGCAAGCAACGGGTGAGCCTGGTCTTCCGCAGTCCGCAGGGCCCGCTCACCGACATTCCGCCGGACGGCGCCGTCCTGACGTTCGATCTGAAGGGCGACGGCGAGATCGACATCTCCATGGTCGTCAAGGAGCCCGGACCCGAGGACAGCCTGTCGGTGGGCCACCTGGGGCTGCCCCTCGACACGGTGCCGCTCGGCCACGCCCTCGCACCCTATTCGCGACTCATCCTCGACGTCCTGCACGGCGACCGGTCGCTGTTCACGCGCCCCGACGGCCTGGCCCACGTCTGGACCGTCGCCGACGCGCTCCTGCGTGACCCTCCCCCGGCCAAGCCGTACCCCGCGGGATCCATGGGACCGCCCGAGGCCGAGGACCTCGCCGCGCCGTGCGGGTGGCTGGTCACCGGTTCGCCGGACTGACCGGCCTCACGGGCCGCTCCGGCTAGTCCGCAGCCGAATCCGCGGTGTCCGCCTGCGCGAGAGCCGAGGACGACGACCCGAACTCGGTATACGCGTCCGCGAGTTCGAGGACCCATCGGCGCGGCGACATGCCTTGGGGCGGTGCGATCCATTCGGTGTCGAGAACGTCCGAGGTGACCGGGTCGTGGATCCAGCGCGCGAGAATCTCGGCGCGCGCGGCCGTCGATTCCGGAAGTTGCTGTTCGTTCGTGTCGAGCATGCCCGCACCCGCCTGCAGGTACAGCGCGTCCATCACATGGGCGACGGCGTCCGAGGCGCGCAGAACGGTGGTGCTGCCCTTGCCGTCGCCCTCGACCACTTCGGGGAACCGGGTGACGAGCACCGAATGCAGAGTGTCCATGCGGCGCAGGTCCTGCCGTGCGCGCAGCCAGGTTTCGACGAGCACCCACACGGTGCCGACCGACACGATCACGGCCGCGACGGTGTACGCAGGCGAGGAGCCGACGATCCACGTCTGCCCCGACAGCTCACGCACCAGTCCCACGACGGCTGCCGCGAGGGCCGTCGCGGATCCGACGACGATCAGCGAGATTCCCCGGCCGAGCGGGGTCCACGCGACGTGCCGGCCGCCGGTGACGACCACCGCGGTCAGCGCGATCACGATGAACACGAGCGCGGGGACTGGAATTCCACCGGCAAGCCCGATTCCGAGCACGAGGGCGATGGTGTAGACGATCACGGCCACCGCACGCAGCGCCGGACGTGGGAGTATCGGCCACACGGAGACCGCGCCGACCGCGCTCGCGGCGGCGAACAGCGTCCATGCCAGTTCGAGGACGATCTCCGACAGGCCGGCCGTCGGGGCCAGGGTGTCGAGGCGGCCGGCGACGTCCGGAACGGCGAGGGTCGACGCGATTGCCGCGCTGGACACGGCCACCACCATCGCCACCCGCAGTGGCGTCGGCCGACGCGCGGCGACCCGGCCGATCCGGGCACCCGCCGCCGTCCATACGACCAGCGCAATCAGCCAGCCCATCAGCCGATCGCCTCGTCGTATCGGAGCACGGACACGGGAGTACCGCGCCCCTGCATCGTCTTCAAACGGATGAGCAGCATCGACGCGAACGTCTCGGCCTCCCACTCGGCCACCTCGTCGGACGGCTGTTCGTCTCCCCGCCGCCGCGACCGCTGGCTGAGCATGTAGGCGATCAGATCGTCGCCGGCTTCGAGAGTCGCGGCCACGATCTCTGCGCCTTCGTGCCGAAACACGATGTGACCCAACTCGTGCGCAAGCGTGCGGTCGAGGTCCGGCAGGCCCGGCGCCAGCACGATGACGTCCCGGTCCGGGTACGCACGCCGCTGGCCGCAGACCCCGGGTGCCATCGGCTTCGTGAAGTCGAGTTCGATGGAACGCTGCCGTTCACGGGCCACCGCGTCCACCACGTGCCGGAGCGTCACTGCCTCGGCTCTGGCCGCCGCGTCACACACCGCGTCCACGGCCGCCGCCACCCGACGATGAGATCTGTTCGCCCCCACGACTACACCCCTCCATTCGAAGCGGGCGGGAAGAATTCCGCCCGAGCGGCCGCGATGCGCGCCTGCTGTGCGCGACCACCCCTGAAGGTCAGCGCTCCCGCTCCGCCGGCGCAGCACAGCAGCACGCCGACCCCACCGAGAACGGTGATCGCGGGCAACGGCTCACTGTGGACCACGGGAACCATTCCCGGCGGTGCGGCAGCGGGATCGCCCTGGGCAGGCGCCTGCGCGCCGGGCGATCGAGCGTCGCTGCCGGCGGTCTCCCCCGCTGGCCGGTCCTGGGGCGCCGAATCCGTGGAACCGCTCGCACCTGCCACGGCGGCGCCGGGACCGGACCCTCCTGCCGGCGCTCCCCCGGACGCCGGGGGCGCGGCCGGGCTCTCCGCGCCCGGGGCGGCAGCAGCGTCGGAACCTACGTCTCCGGAACCCACGTCACCGGAGTCGTCGCCTCCGGACGTGTCCGGGCGCACAACCTTCGGTTCGCCCGGGGGCGGCAACTCGATCGGGTTGGGCGGAGCGACGACGACACGGGACGTCGAAGGAGTCGACGTCCCGGTAGGTTCAGCGGACTCGGTTGGTCCCGTGGTCCCGGACGGCTCCTGGGTCCCAGATGGCTCGGCCGTCTCGCTGGGCTCGGCCGTCTCGCTGGGTTCCTGTGTCCCGCTGGGCTCTCCGCCACCGCATCTGCTCCGGCTGTCGCACGGTGGGTCTGGATCTCGAGGTTTGCCACCGCCGGGAGACCCGGTGGAACCGTCTTCGCAGCGGCCGCCGTCGCATTCGTGGTACTGGGGGCCGGCGACGGCGTCGGACGGGAACGCCGAAACAGTGATCCAGGCGAGCCCAGACAGGAAGGCCAGAGCCAGCCCGGCCACGGTCAGCCTTCGAAAGACGCGACGCGCGCTCACAATGCACCCCCCTCGTATTCACGACACGACACCACGTTCACGGCGACATCGCCGCTGTCATGGTAACGAGCGAATCGAGCGGAGGTGCTGGTGGTGCCGGTGTCGGGGAACCGGCACCACCAGCGATGCCCGAGCCAGGTGGGACTCGAGCAGCTTCGGTGAACCCCTACGGGCTCGGCGTTGCCGCCTGGAGGTGCTGATCGGTCGGGGTCGTCGCGGCGTCGGTTGGCCGACGGGAGTTCACAGAGCGTTCACCAGCAACATCGTCGCGGTGATGGTCGCAACCACCGTCGCCGGCTCGAGAAACTGCGAGATCTTGCGCATTGCCTGCATGTATTTCCACCCCGTGCGATCGACCCCTTGATGACCTACGGACAGTACACAGCATTCAGTTACCTTTTGGCAAATTTGAAGCGGAATGCCAGGTACCTCGAACCCCCGACGACGGCACTCACCTGGGCCGGAACGCAGAAGAGGCACTCTCTCCGGATGGAGTGAGTGCCTCTTCTGCGGTGGAGCTGAGGGGAATCGAACCCCTGACCTCTTCGATGCGAACGAAGCGCGCTACCAACTGCGCCACAGCCCCGCGCGGATCCTGCGATCCGCTCGGCAAACTCTAGCAGGCAACCCGCGGAGGGAGCGAATCGCCTGCACCGACGTGGCTTTCGGCCCGGATCCGAGGGCTACTCACCGGCGGCCCGGCGCATCGTCGCCTGCTGCATCGGCTCGTCGTCGAAGTGGTCGAGGTGATCGAATTCGGGGTCCTCGTCGTCCACCTCGAGGACGACGGCGCCCGGACGCCGCAGCCGTGCGGGGATGAGCCGGAGTTCGTCGTCGCTCCGGGATTCGACACCCAGCCGCGAGCGATTGAGACGCGCGGTCCGCCGCCGACGGATCTCCTGCTCGATCTGGACCTGCCGGCGCAGGTACGCCATGTAGGCGACGAGACCGGCCGCGCCGGCCGCGAACGCCCACCACATCAGCGGAGAGATGATCAGGCCGAGCGCCGCCGACATGATCGTCGCGAACACCAGCCCGAGAAGCGATCGCTGCCGAAACCCGTAGCGGGCCTCGCGCGCGATCGCGTCGGCCTCGGGATCGAAGCCGCCACGTCCCCGGCGCACCGGCACGTACTCGCCGACCGGGGCCCGCTCACCGTCGAAATAGTCTTCCTCTGCGTGAGTGTCCACAAGGTCCTCCGCGTCGTAGCCGTAGTGGTCCGGTTCCGGTTGCCAGTACGGGTCGCTGCGGTGCCCTGCCGCGGGTCCACGCTGCACGGGACGTTCGTCGCCGCGGTGCAGCACGCGCGTCGCGAGTGCTGCGTCACTGGTTTGCCGAATTCGGGGGCGGTTGTTCACCAGCATCGGGACCAGGACGAAGAGCCACACGACGACGAGCCCGATCCAGAGAAACGAGTTCGGCATTCGGCGACCTCCTCCCAATCGTCTACCAGCATGGATACCGCTGTTGACCCATCCAGGCTAACCGCATGAACACGCACATCTTCGCAGACGCGCCGATCTCACCATACTCAGGTGTCACATGCGTAACGCGAAAATGTGGTGCTCGACATGCCTCGCACAGGCGAAGGAAACGATCGGGCAAAGACTCACCGAAAGCGGAGTCCCGGTCGGCGAGCTTTGATACCGTGAAATAACTGCCGCGTAGCTGGACGTTTGTCCATGTCCGATTCGGCGGGCAAATCCGGGTGGATTCACCGGTCACGCCCAGACGGCGCCGGCGGTCACGCCCAGGTGGCTTTGCCACTCCGCACGAGCGAATCCGCGACGGTGCCGGGCACGTCCTCGACGGTCATTCCGACCAGAATGTGGTCGCGCCACTGCCCGTCGACGTCCAGATAGCGCTTCAGCAGACCTTCCTCGCGGAAGCCGACGTTGCGGAGTACCGCCTGGCTCGCCAGGTTCTCCGGACGCACGGTGGCCTCCACGCGGTGCAGACCCACGGGGCCGAAGGCATGATCGAGTCCCAGTGCGAGCGCAGCCGTGGCCACACCGAGTCCGTTGACGTCGCTGGCCACCCAGTAGCCGATCCACGCGGAGCGCAGCGCACCCCGCACCACGTTGCCGATCGTGATCTGGCCGCAGAAATTGCCATCGAGTTCGATGGCCATCGGCAGCATCCGGCCCTTGCGGGCCTCCGAACGCAGACTGCTGCACAGTCCCGGCCAGCCCGAAATGTGATGGCGGGCTTCCCAGGGCGCCTCCCCCGTCGGCTCCCACGGTTCGAGGTGCGCGCGGTCACGGGTGCGCAGACGACTCCACGCGGAGGCGTCACGCAACCTGATGGCGCGCACTGTGACGACGCCACCCTTCACCCGCAGGGGTCCGAGATGCGGAGGCCAACCGGGATGCTGTGTCATCTCGTCTCACGCCGATGCTGTGTCATCTCGTCTCACGCCGATGCTGTGTCATCTCGTTCCACACTGCCGCAGTGTCATCAGCCACGCTGCGCCAGGAAGGCCACGTCCACCTGGTCACCCGTCCGCACCTCGGTGATCTCGGGTTCGATGATGACGAGGCAATTGGCCTCGGCCAGCGTGGCGAGCAGGTGCGAGGACGCGCCCGGCGCCCCGCCGAGAGCTTGGACGAGGTATTCCCCCGTGGCCTCGTCGCGCATGAGCTGACCACGGAGAAAACCCTTGCGGTTCTCGATCGACGTGATGGGCGCGACGGTGCGGGCGGTGACGACGCGGCGCATCGGCTGCCTGCGACCCAGTGCGATGCGAATCAGCGGGCGCACCATCACCTCGAATACCACCAGGGCGCTCACCGGATTGGACGGGAGCAGGAACGTCGGAACCTCGTCCCGGCCGAGCTGGCCGAAACCCTGGACCGATCCCGGGTGCATGGCGACCCGGTCGACCTCGAGGTTGCCGAGATCGGCGAGCGCGTCCCGGACGTCCTCGGAGGCTCCGCCGCCGACCGCACCCGCGATGACGACGATCTCGGACCGGATCAGCTGACCCTCCACCACCTCACGCAGACGGCGCGCGTCGGCGTTCGCGATACCGACCCGGTTGACGTCGGCGCCGGCGTCGCGGGCGGCGGCGGCCAGCGCGTAGGAGTTGACGTCGTAGACCTGACCCGGTCCCGGGGTGCGGTCGACGTCGACGAGTTCGCCACCTACCGAGATGACGGACAGCCGGGGCCGGGGATGTACGAGCACCTTGTCGCGTCCCACCGCCGCCAGCAACCCGACCTGGGCGGCGCCGATGATGGTGCCTGCCCGGACGGCGACGTCGCCGGGCTGCACGTCGTCGCCTGCGCGGCGCACGTAGTCGCCGGAGCGGACCGGTTTGTAGATCTTGACGCGGGCCCGGCCGCCGTCGGTGCGGTCGAGCGGGAGGACGGCGTCGGCGAGCGTCGGAAGCGGAGCCCCCGTGTCGACCTTGACGGCCTGACGGGGCTGCAGCCGGATCGGCTGCCGCGAACCGGCCGTGACCTCGCCGACCACGGGAAGGGACAGTTCCACGGGCGCACCCTCGTCGTCCCGGATGTCGGTTCCGGCAGCCTGGACGTCGACGCTACGGACGGCGTAACCGTCGATGGCGGCCTGGTCGAACCCGGGAAGCGGCCGCTCGGTGACCACTTCTTCGGCACACAGCAGCCCCTGGGCTTCGGAGATCGCCACACGGACCGGCCGCGGCGCCACCGCGGCCGCGGTCACGATCGTCTGTTGCTCCTCGACCGACCGCAAGTTCTTGCCTCCCGAGCTTCTAGGATTCCGTCCGCTTCAATCGGTCGATCAGCCATTCGCGCAACGACGGGCCGTACTCTTCCATGTCCAACGCAAAGTCAACCGCAGCGCGGAGGTAGCCGCCGGGATTTCCGAGATCGTGTCTCGTGCCCCGGTGCACGACGACGTGAACGGGGTGGCCTTCCTTGATGAGGAGTGCGATGGCGTCGGTGAGCTGGAGTTCGCCGCCGGCGCCGGGTTCGATCCGCCGGAGCGCATCGAAGATCGCGCGGTCGAGGAGGTAGCGACCGGCGGCGGCGAACGTGGACGGCGCGTCCTCGATGGCCGGCTTCTCGACCATCCCGGTGACCTTGAGGACGTCCGGGTTCGTGGCGTCGGGGACCGTTTCGACCTCGAAGACGCCGTACGCGCTCACCTGGTCCTTGGGGACGTCGATGGCGCAGAGCACGGTGCCGCCCCGCTTGCGGCGGACCCGGGACATCGTCTCGAGCACGCCGCGCGGCATCACCAGGTCGTCCGGGAGGAGCACGGCGATGGCGTCCTCGTCGTCGTCGAGGACCGACTCCGCGCAGCCGACCGCGTGGCCGAGGCCGAGGGGCTGGTCCTGGACGACGGACTCCACCTCGAGCAGGCCGGGAGCCTTGCGCACCTTTTCGAGCAGGTGGTACTTGCCGCTGGCCTCGAGCTTGCTCTCGAGGACGAGGTCCTCGACGAAGTGGGCGACCACTCCGTCCTTACCGGGCGACGTGACGATCACGAGCCGGCCTGCACCCGAGTCGGCGGCTTCTCCGGCAACGAGTTCGATACCCGGGGTATCCACGACCGGGAGCAGCTCTTTCGGCACGGTCTTGGTCGCGGGGAGGAATCGCGTCCCCATTCCCGCTGCGGGCACGACAGCCGTGCGAAAGGCGCTGGCGGTGTGCGGGGCGGCGTCTGTCATGCCCACACCTTAACTGTGCGGACCTACCAGTCAGTCACCAAGATCCTGTCAGCCACCTCCCGGAACCCGCCGGAGACGCTGCCGGGCCGGCTCTAAGGTTGGGACATGCACGCACGAACGAAGGACGAGTGGCGGCAACTGGTGCTCACCGGGCGGCGTGCGCTGACCCCCGAACTCCGCACCGCCGAGGACCAGGCGATTGTCGCGCTCGTCACACAGCAAATCGCCGGCGGATCGACCGTCTGCGCCTACGTCCCCACCGCGCTCGAGCCCGGGTCGCTGGACTTTCTGGACGCCCTACGGCAAGTCGCCGGACGCGTCCTCGTGCCCGTCACCCGCGGTCCCGGCCCGCTCTACTGGTCCGAGTTCACGGGCGCGGACTGTCTCGCCCCCGCGAGTTACGGCCTGCGCGAACCCACCGGACCGGTGCAGGAACCCGGCGAGATCCGTTCGGCCGACACCATTTTCGTTCCCGCCCTGGCCGTCGATCGACGCGGCGTGCGACTCGGCCGCGGCGCGGGCTTCTACGACCGCACCCTCGGGCTCGCCGCCCCCGACGCGCGGCTGATCACGATGGTCCGCGACGAGGAACTGGTGCCCGAACTGCCGGAGGATCCTCATGACGTGCGTATGGGATGGGCCCTCACGCCCGACTCGGGACTCGTCGCGCTCGGCGAACAACGGGGGCATCCTGGGCCCGGAATAGTTCCCTGATTAGCGTTGTTGGCACTGTCGACTGTAGAGTGCTAAAACCTGCGGTTTGACTACACAGTGCGGAGGAACCCAGTGCCCACTTATTCATATGCGTGCACGGAATGCGACAACCGTTTCGACATCGTCCAGTCGTTCAGCGATAACTCCCTGACCGTCTGCCCCGCATGCTCGGGCAAGCTGCGCAAGCTGTTCAACTCCGTCGGCATCGTCTTCAAGGGCAGCGGTTTCTACCGCACCGACAGCCGCGGCACGTCCGGAGCGGCCAGCGAGCCGGCCAAGACCGACTCTGCTCCCGCTGCCAAGTCGGAAAGTTCGTCGACGGCCTCGTCCAGCTCCACGAGCACCGCGACCGCCGCACCGGCCAAGGCTGCTGCCAGCTAGTTCTCGCGCTTTCGCGAGTTATCCACAACTTCTCGTCCATCCACAGGCGGGCCCGTTCGGCGTACCTACGGGCCTGCCGGTCTCCTAGCGTCGAACCATGTCGTTCGACCCCGCCCAGACCGGTCACCACCGGTCGAACCGCGCACACCGAAGCCTGAGCCCGTCATGGGCCGACCGGCTGTCGGATCTCACCCATCCCGGCTGGGCCCGCACTCTCGCCGCCCGGCGCGTCCTGGCCGCCGCCCTCGTCTGCCTCGCGCTGGCCCTCCTCGCCCGCGCGGACCCCGGCTCCGCCCGCTCCGCGGTCGTGGTGGCCGCGCGTGATCTGCAACCCGGCGTCGTCCTCACGGACGCCGACGTGGAACTGGTCGAATTCGAGGCCGGGAGCCTCCCCGACGGGGCCGTCACCGCCGTGTCGGACGTCGACGGACGCACCCTCGCCGGGCCGACCCGCGCCGGTGAAGCCCTCACCGACGTCCGGGTGCTGGGCCCACGCCTCGCCGCTGCCGCAGCCGGCATGGACGACGCACGGATCGTCCCCGTCCGGCTCGCCGACCCGGCCGTCACGGAACTCCTGCGTGAGGGCGATCGCGTCGACGTGCTGACGGTCGATCCCGGCACACCAGCGAATCCGGACCGGCGGTCCGGAGCCACCGTCCTGGCCTCCCGCGCCGTCGTCGTGCTGGTGACTCCGTCCGAGAACGGACGTGACCAGCGCGAACGGGTGGTGATGCTGGCGCTTCCGGCCTCCGACGCCACGACGGTGGCCGCAGCGTCCCTCACGAGCGCGATCACCGTGACGTTTCAGTGACCCGTCACGCGGAGCCGGGCTGATCTAGGCTTTTCCGGGAGACAGTGCTGGATGACTTGCCACCCACTCGAGGAGACGTCGACATGCTCAAGGGATTCAAGGACTTCCTGCTCCGGGGGAACGTCCTCGACCTCGCCGTCGCGGTCGTAGTCGGAGCCGCGTTCACCGCCATCGTCACATCGTTCACCAACAACGTGATCAATCCGCTGATCGCCGTTGCGGGCGGCGCCAACGACCTGGGTTGGGGTTATCAGATAATCGCCGACAACCCGGCCACCTTCATCAACATCGGCGCCGTCATCACGGCCGTGATCAACTTCGTGATCATCGCCGCGGTCGTGTACTTCATTCTCATCGTCCCGGCCAACGCCGCGAAGAAGCGGTTCATCACCGAACCCGCAGACAAGAAGGCCAGCGAGGCCGACCTGCTGATCCAGATTCGCGACATCCTCGAAGCGAGCCTCCAAACCGACGGGGCGGCAGCAAGTTCCGACGGAGCGCACGCCATGCCGGCGGAGAAGGCCGCGAAGCTCGAGCAGACTCGCGAATAGCGTTTCGACGACTCCGGGCCCGTGCAGCAGCTGCTTGCACGGGCCCGGAGTCATGAGTGGAACGAATATCAGCCGAGGCTGAAGGGCTGTCCCCACAGGGTGACGGTGCTGCTCACGTTGTCCGTCTCCACCGACACGTTCACGTACGACCGCGCCTGCGCGTAGCCGGCGCAGCCGCTCACGCCGAGGGTCGAGTCGGCCCAGGAGACCGAACCGTCGGTACCCTCGAAGCTGTTGTATGCCGAGTGCGACTCTCCGCCGTAGGCGTCCGCCGCCTCGAGGTCGATGATGTCGACGCTGACCGCCTCACCGGGGCCGAGGGTTACAGCACCACTGCCGGCGGGCGTAACGGGAATGGATGTGGCAGCCCCGGTCACGAGGTCCGCGAGGTTCCCCGATTCGACGCCCGCGCCGGCTTCTGCGCCGAAGTCGACCTGGCAGGCGAGGACGTAGCCGGGCTGGATGTCCGCACCGGTCGCTCCGGCGCCGTCCAGGTGGACGGAAGCCTTGCCGTTGACCCAGACGTTGCGGTGCAACGGCGTCGAACCCATCGACGGCGAAATGTTCGCACTCTCGTCCGTCAGGTTCACCGTCACCACGGTGCCGTCCGCCAACGTCTGCGTGATCGAACCACCGGGCAGCGGAACGAACGTATCGGCGTTCGCCGCACCGACGGAGAAGAAGCCCATGGTCGCGGCAGCAGCGGCACCGACCGCGGCCAGACGCACACCGTTCTTACGGTTGATGATCATTGTTCCCTCTCAGGGATAGAAACCTCGCACACGCGAGAAAGTGGNTGGGAAGAACTGCGAAANAGACCGAAATCAGCCGATGCTGAACGGCGCACCGTACAGAACGGTCTTCGAGTAGTCGTTACCCACGATCTCCACGACCGAGTACGACCGAGCCTGCGCGAATCCACCGCACTTCTGAACCTGCAGCTCCGCATCCTGGTACTGCAGCGCGTACACGCCGTCCTTCTTGATGTCCTTCGCCGCGATCGGCACGTACTTGACCTCACCCGAGTTCAACGGAACCGACAGCCCGAGGCTCGGCGTCAACGAAGACAGATCCGCAGAGAACGACGGGCTCGCCGACAGACCGGTGATGTCCACCTGGCAACCCACGATGTACCCGGTCGACACCCGCGAAACACCATGCGTCGTCGTCGCATTCGTACCGTTGTACGTGCCCGCGTTGTTCGTCGTGCTGTTCGCCTCCGGAACGTCGGTGACCTCCTTGATGCCCTTGACATCAGCAGTCACAGTTCCCGACACCCACGCCGTACGACCGGCGCCATTGGCAGCCAACGACGGCGACGACAGAGCGCTCTCCGCAGTACGCGTCAACGTCGCATTCGGACCGGCCTTCGAACCATCAGGCAGCGGGATGAAAGTATCCGCGCTCGCCGCACCAGTAGACATCAAACCGAGTGCAACAGCCGCAGCAGCACCCAGGCCTGCAATACGGGCGCCACGGCGCAGGCCGGACTTGCGGTTCTCGCTCATTCGTTCCCCTCATCAGGCGTAGCTGCTCCGACCTTCGGAGAAAGCCCAACCACCTAGTGACGGTCCAAAGTTAGAGCATTCGAGTCCGAAACGTAATATCCAGAAGGGTGCATTTACGTAAGCGTTACCGTACATAAAGGCGCGTTATTTGCGTGTAATAGCGCATTTTGAACACCGAAAATCGGGGCACGAGTATTCCCGCGCCCCGATTCCGGGTATTTCCTACTTATTTATGGAGAAAGCAATCAGCCGATGCTGAAGGGCTGCCCCCACAGGGTGACGTTGCTGCTCACGTTGTCGGTGCTGACAGCAACCTTGACGTAGCTGCGCGCCTGGGCGTAGCCGGCGCAGCCGCTCACGCCGAGGGTCGAGTCGGCCCAGGTGACCGAACCGGTCTTGCCCGTGAACTTGTTGCCGCCGGTGTGCGACTCGCCGCCGTAGGCATCCTTCTTCTCGAGGTCGAGAACGGTGACGTTCTTGGCCTGGCCCGGGCCCAGGGTGATGGCACCGTTGCTCTTGCCTGCCAACGGGCCGGACACAAGGTTGCCGCTCTCGTCGTCGATGGTCATCTTGCTGCTGGCGCCGGCGTCGCCCTTGGCGCCGAAGTCGACCTGGCAGGCGAGGATGTAACCGGGGGTGATGGTGGCGCCCTTGGCTCCGGCACCGTCCAGCGTGACTGCGGCCTTGCCGTTGACCCAGACGTTGCGGTGCAACGGCGTCGAACCCATCGACGGCGAAATGTTCGCACTCTCGTCCGTCAGGTTCACCGTCACCACGGTGCCGTCCGCCAACGTCTGCGTGATCGAACCACCGGGCAGC